>JAISTE010000142.1 GCA_031272825.1 Propionibacteriaceae bacterium
CCGGGGATTGTGTGTGATCCGTCTCCGGGGTCGCAGCAAGAGCATGGGTTTGGGATGTAGCGGGCCTCTGAGTTGTTTCCGGGGTCTGGGTATAGCCAGCGGAGGCTGTGAAGGGGGTCGACTCCGTGCTCTGCATTCGGGTTGGGGTTGGCGCTGAAACCTGATCCCAATCCGGGGCGGAGACCGTAGCGGAAGCAGAAACCGCACCAGGGTCATCGGTCAGCGCCCGCCCGGGCTTTGCGGGCTTGAGCTGTTCGCCCGCATCGCGCTCGCGGCGTCCGCGATGCCGGCGCAAGATGCCGCGCTCCTTGTCCGGGCCGTCCGCAGCGTGCTTGGCGGCGGGTTCTGGAGTAGCGACGTCAGCGAAACGGCCGCCTAGCGGGGTGGCGAAGGAACGCAAGGTATCCCAGTCCGGAAGTTCGGCGTCGACGCTCTCATCCATGAACCGCTCGGGACTGGCCGGTATTCCGCGGTTCCCGCCCGCGCGCGTCGGAACATAATCGCTTGCGGAAGCGGGTTCGTCGGGTTGATAGAGGGGTTCGTCGATAGCCCTGCGCAGCACTAGGGTCTCGTCGTCGGGCGGCAGGTCAACCGGGTCATCGCTGTAGCTTCTCAGCCCGTGCTTGGGCAAAGAGCGCTTGGCCACCTGCTCCTCCTTCGAATGGATGCGTTAAGTGCCGATTGTAGTTCGATAGGCTAAATGCCGCCCGCTGAGCTAATCCGGGAGGCCAATGTCTCAAGCGAAACCTGAAAGTCGAACCGTGGCGGTACACCTCGTCACGGCCATGGAGGCGCACGCCCCCTGGCTGCCGTGGCAGTTGGTGTCTTTTCTAGCGGGAATGGGCGTGGCCGTCGTCAGTTGGTTGATCTGCACGGGGGTGTCCGTGGTCGCGTGGTTCGGTGCCACCGATTCGTCCTTCACCGCCACCATCGACGCCGGAACTCAGTTCTGGCTACTGTCTTTGGGTGTTCCGGCGGTGTTCGACGGTGCGGTACTGTCCCTGCCCCCGCTCGGGCTGACCTTGCTGCAATTCTTCTTGTGCGCGCTCGCCGGTCAGGCTTGTTTCCGGATGTCTTTGGGGCGAAAAGCCCAGCGCCTGCTCTCCTCGGGGCCGATCCCGAGCGCCTACGAGGTGAAGCGCTGGGAGCGGCTGCAGCTGCTGGGGCAACTGGTGGTGTTCGTCGCCGCCGGGTATCTGGCCGTCGTTTTGATAACGCTGCTGATCCAAGGCCGGGCAGGGTCGGCGCTGGTCGGCGGCCTGAGTGCCGTCGGGATTGCGGTTTTCGGTACGGCTTTCGGTTCGCGCAGGGATTGGGCCGACGCCATACTCACCCCCCTTGGCCGCCGCGCCGCCGCGGCGGTTGGGGTCGGAGTTCTCGCCTTGACGGCCATCGGAGCGCTGGTGCTGTTGCTGGCCGTCGGTTCGGGTTGGGATCGCATCGAGGCGCTGGAAGGGCCGCTCGGAATCGACCTGTTCGGGGCCGTGGCCTGGGGCCTGGCGCTCATCGCCTGGCTGCCGAACCTGCTTGTCAACGCCTGTTCTTTCGCACTCGGGGCCGGGTTTTCCATCGGGCCCGACTCCTCGGTGACGATCGCCGCCACCCAACTCGGGATGCTCCCGTCGGTGCCGGTTTTCGGGGCGCTCCCGGCCAACGGCCTGTGGCCGGAGTGGATGGGGATCTTGCTTGTAACCGGCGTTCTGGTGGGTGTGCTGGTCGGTTTCGTGGCCGTCCCCAAGTTTCTCGACGTCCCCACCCTGCGCGGTGTGCTGGTCTCGGCCTTGTCCGGGCTCCTAACCGCGGGCGTCCTGCTGGCTTTCGCCTGGTTCGCCACGGGCGGCCTGGGCAGCGAGCGGCTGGCGGGCATCGGCCCGCGCATGGTCGACCTGGCCCTCATCGCCCCGATCACGATCACCGCGGGTGCGCTGCTGGCCACGCTGGTTCGCGAGTTCATCTGGGGCTCGGCCAAGCCCGAGCCCGACGAAACCCACCTGCTGCCGCCCGCGCAGGAACAGTGATGTTTACCAATAGGAACCGTCCCTATTGGTAAACCCTGCTGGCAACCGCCAGCCCTGACGCCGTAGGCTCTACGCATGATTCTTGGCGCTGCAATCGATACCCCCGATCCGGCGGCCACCGCCCGCGAGCTCGGGTGGGGAGCCGTGCAACTGCACTTGTCAGACCCGCAGACGTGGAAGGGCCCGGCTACCGAATATCCCGGCGGTTTCGAGGGGTTGGGTGCCGCGCTGGCCGACGCCTCTGTCCAGCTGTTCGTCCACTCGCCGTTCGTGCTCAACGTGGCGTCGACGAACAACCGCATCCGGATTCCCTCCCGTCAGCTTCTGCAAAAGACGCTCGACGCCGCCGCGAAAGCAGGTGCAAAAGGGGTGGTGGTGCACGGCGGGCATGTGCTGAAGGACGAAGATCCCGAAATCGGTTTTGAGAACTGGTTCAAGGCCGTCGACGGGCTGAAAATCACCACCCCGATCCTGATCGAAAACACCGCGGGCGGGGCCGGGGCGATGGCCCGCACGCTGGAGCGCATCGCCGCCCTGTGGGAGCATATTTCCCGATCTGACAACGCCGAACACGTGGGTTTTTGCCTGGACACCTGCCACGCCCACGCCGCCGGGCTGGAGCTGGCGACCGTAGCCGGCGAGATTGAGAGCATCACCGGGCGCATCGACCTGGTACACGCCAATGATTCGCGTGATCCCTTCGGATCCCACCGTGACCGTCACGCCAACCTCGGCCAGGGAGAGTGCGATCCGGCGGGCCTGGTTGAGGCCGTCGTACAGGCCGGTGCTCCGGCGATCGTCGAAACGCCGGGCGGGCCCGAAGCGCAGGCCAAAGATGTCGAATGGCTGGAAGCTAGGATGAGCTCATGCCCACAGCATTGATTACCGGCGGAACCTCCGGCATCGGGGCGGCCTTCGCAAGGGCGCTCGCCGCCGACGGCTTCGACCTGGTGCTCGTCGCCCGCGACATAGAGCGGCTCGCCGAATCCGCTAGCGGGCTCGAAGCCCGGTACAACATCGACGTCGAAACCCTCCCCGCCGACCTGTCGCAGCGCGAGGAGATCGACAAGGTGGCGTCCCGCGTCGAAGATGAGGATCACCCCATCGAAATCCTGGTGAACAACGCCGGTTTCGGCCTGCACTCCGACCTGCTCAAGCGCGATTACGAGATCGACGTCAAGGCCTTCGACGTCATGTGCCTGGCCGTCTTCGTGCTCGGAGCCGCCGCCGGACGCGCCATGAAGGCCCGCGGCCACGGCCACATCGTGAACATCTCCTCCCTGGCCTCTTGGATCGCGCAGGGCAATTACTCCCCGATCAAGGCGTACGTCCGCTCGTACTCCGAGGGGCTGGCCAACCAGCTGTACCAAACCGGCGTCGGGGTGACGGCCGTCTGCCCGGGTTGGGTGCGCACCGAGTTTCACGAGCGTGCGGGAATCCGTACGTCGAAGATCCCCAATTTCATCTGGGTCGACGCCGACCGCATGGTTCGCGAAGCCCTGCGCGACGTCCGTCGGGGGAAAGTAATCTCGGTACCGACGAAACGTTGGAAAGTCGCCGCCTTCCTCGCGGCCCATGCCCCTAGGGGTGCCGTGCGTTGGGCGTCGAGACTGTTGATGAAAAGCAGGGCCTGATTAGGTTTGGGGAATCTCAACCCCTGAAAGCCATCGGCAATCAACGCCTGAGAACCGCGGGTACCCCAAGCGGAGTCGAAGTCGATAGGCTAAGCTTTGTGGGCGCTGAGAACCCCGAGAAAAGAGATACGACGTGCCGAGTGATTTGCGCCGATATTCCTCGCCGGAGGGCGAACTGGCGCGGTTCGTCGCACAGAAGCTGATCATGAAGCCGTACATGTGGGCCGCGTTGAACGTCCACGTACATGGAAAAGCGAACCTCAAGAAGCTCAAAGCCCCCTACATCGCCATCGCCAACCACTCCTCACACCTGGATGCCTGCATGGTGTTCTGCGCGCTGCCGTGGCGGCTGAGCAAGGACTTGGCCGCAGGTGCCGCCGCCGACTATTTCTTTACCAAATGGTACAAGCGCATCGCCACCCGGCTGTTCTTCAACACCTACCCGGTTGAGCGCGATTCGTCCTCCCACAAGCACAAGGGGATGACGCGCGCGCTCCTGGAGGCCGGGAATCCAATCGTCATCTTCCCGGAGGGAACGCGCTCGCGTACCGGCGCGATGGGCCCGTTCAACCCCGGTTCGGCGGCCATCTCCATCCAAGACGACATCCCCATCTTGCCGATCGCCCTGGTCGGCGACTACGCGGCGATGCCGTATGGGGCCTTCACCCCGGTTCCCGGACGCCCGCCGGTGCACGTGGTTTTCGGACGTCCGACGAAAGCGGGCCCGAACGAGGACGCCGTCGAGTTCTCCCAGCGTCTGCGCCGCTACATCATTGAGCTGCACGACGCCACCGCTCGCGCCTACCAGATGCCCACCCAGGCCGACTTCGACCGGGCAGTGGCCCTGCGCGATGCGGCCGTCCCCGAGCCCGGGGTTTTGCCGCCGTACTGAGTTGGCAGGGTTTACCAAAAGGAACCGTCCCTATTGGTAAAGCTAAGTCCTTACAGGCTCTATCCGTCCGTCTTGGATTCTCGCGCGCAGCCACCTTCGAACATTGTTGTGCCCACTACGCCCAGGGGTTGCAAGGGGATTGTCCCCTGCGCGGTTTACACGTGCGCGATGACGAAGCGGCACGAGCGGGCCGTGGCGAAGACCGTCGAGTCTTTGGGAATGAATACGGATTCGCCGCGCTTCAGGGCCAGGTCGGTTTCTTCGCCGGGCAGGTCTTCCTTGGCGTCTTCACGCAAGATCGCCTCGCCCTCCAGCACCAGCAGCAGCAGCGGGCCTTGGACTAGCTTCAGAGCCTCCGAATAGCCGACGTCCTCCAACCGCACGTCCTCAACCGCGAACTCGTCCGTGGGCGGCTGGTATTCCAGCACCGGGCCGATGTGCTTCGGCTCGACGCGCGTGGGCACAGTCGGCGTGAAGTTCACGACCTTCGCCAGCTCGGGGATATCGATGTGTTTGCTGGTCAGACCGCCGCGCAGCACGTTGTCGGAAGTGGCCATGCACTCAATGCCGATGCCGTGCAGATACGCGTGAACCACCCCTGCGTTCATGAACACCGCCTCACCGGGGGCCAGTTCTACCCGATTGAGCAGCAGCGCGGCCGCCACCCCCGGATCGCTCTTGTAGATCTTGGACAGGAGCTTTACCGTCGAGGCGTCGACGGAATCTTGCCAATCGGCGTTGTCAGAAAGATTGCGGACGAACGTACGCGCGTCCGCACCACCCTCCAGGATCCCCAGGAAAGCCGACTTTATGTCGCCGGAAGCCAGGGCGTCGAGGATCTTCATCGCGAACGGGGACTGCGCGTGCTTGCCAAGCAGGGAGGTGAGGGCGTCGGCGGCGTCGGCGGGCTCGCGGAAGCCGCACAGCGCGGAGAACGGCTTGAGCGCGATCAGCATCTCGGGCTTGTGGTTGGCGTCCTTGTAGTTGCGCAGCGGGGAGAGCAGCGAGACGCCCTCGGCGTTTTCGCGCTCAAATCCGGCCTCGGCCTGGGCTTTGGTCGGGTGCACCTGCAAGGACAGGGGAGCGGCGGCGGCCAGCACTTTCATAAGGAACGGCAACCCCTTACCGCCGGTCGTCTCGGGGTATTCGGCGATGAACTCGTCCAGGCCCATCCCTGCTCCCACAACCTCGGATGGGGAAGTCTTGTGCGCGCCGAGCCACATCTCGGCCTGCGGCTCGCCGGTGTCCTTCGTACCCAGCAGCTCGGGGATGGCGTCCTCAGAGCCCCAGGCGTAGGCCTGCACCGGATTGCGCAGCTCAAACATGCTTACCTTTCGACAAGCGCCTAGCGTATCCAGAAATGGGGATGCCCACCAAGAACGACAGATTTCCTGAATGCCGTCTAGCGCGCAGCCTCACTCCGTCATCCCGCGCTATAACCCACCTCGTCATCCCGGGCGTAGTCGCGGAACCTCCCTCTCAAAGAATGATCCACACTCACCTCACCAAAGATCCTGCGACTGCGCGCAGGATGACGAAAGGGGAATTCGCCACGCAGTCGCAGCGCGCGTCCGGGCTCCTCAGCTCTTGTTTGCCAACAAGTCCCGGATTTCGGTGAGCAGCTTCGTCTCGTCGCTCAGTTCCTTCTCCTCGGTGCTCTCTTCCTTCTTCGGCTTCTTGAAGAACTTGTTGATCGGCACGACGATGCAGAAGTACACGACGGCTGCGGTAATGAGGAAGTTGATCAGCGCTGTGACGACGGCCCCGAACTGGATCGTCGCCCCGTTTAGGGTGATTGACCACAGCTCATCGAAGTTGGGCTTGCCGCCGATCGCCCCGATGAGCGGGTTAAGAACCTTGTCGACCAGCGCATTGACGACCGACGTAAACGCCGCGCCGATGATGACGCCGGTGGCGAGATCGATAGCGTTACCACGGGAGATAAACTCTTTGAAACCTTTCAGCATTTCCTGGCTCCTTTCAACTATCACGCTAGCGCATGTTGCCAGGGCCCGACGCAACAACTTCTTTCGTTCTTGCCTCTCGCTTCTATCCAGGTTGTGCACCTCACCCTCCAAACGGATAACCCAAGACGGGGGACGTCATCCTACGCTCGGACGTTGAGACGCTCAGACTTGGGTTTGATTACAAGTCTGAGCATCCTGTTTCCGGGTTTCATTCCCGTCCCCGGGCTTGACCCCGTCCCCGGGCTTGACCCCGTCCCCGGGCTTGACCCGGGGACGGGAGGCAATGTGTTTGGGCCGCCCCGGATCAAGTCCGGGGACGGGGTGGACGGGGTGGACGGGGTGGACGGGGTGGACGGGGTGGCCCTACAGCTTGCGGGCGAACCAATCCAGGATCGCGTCGAACCTGGCTTTGCGGTGCAACGGGCGGCCCGAGCGCGAAAGCTCGTGGGTTTCGCCCGGGAAGACCAGTAGCTCGGCGTCCTGGCCGCGGCGCTTGAGCTCGGTGAAGTAGCGCAAACCCTGCGAGATTGGGCAGCGCAGGTCTTGTTCCGAGTGCAGGACGAGCGTGGGCGTCGTCACATTGCCGACGTACTCAAGCGGGGATTGACTACGGATTTTATCTGGATCATCGCCGTGGAGCGTCGTCACAAAACCCCAGCCGATGTCCGACGGCCCGATCATCCCCGGCAAATCCAGGTAGCCGCGCTCAACGATGGCCGCCTTGAAGCGGGTCTCGTGGCCGATCAGCCAGGCCGTCATGTAGCCGCCGTAGGAGCCGCCGAGCACGCCCACGCGATCGGCGTCCAGGCCTGAGAACTTGGCCAGCGCCGCATCTAGGAAAGCGATGATGTCCTTGTGATCCAGGTTCCCGGTGTCCCCGACGATCGCCTGGCCGAAAGCCTGGCCGTAGCCGTCGGAGCCGCGCGGATTGCACATCACCACCGCGTATCCGGCCCCCGCGTACACCTGCGCCTCGTCGAACAGTGCCGAACCGTAGGAGGCGAACGGGCCGCCGTGGATCATCAGCAGGGTCGGCGTCTTGCCGCCCTCTTCGTAGCTCGACGGAAGAACTACCCACCCGTGCACCGGCTGGCCGTCCGGGGATTTAGCCACCAACTCCTCGGCGGTGAAGACCTCGCCCTCACGGAACTTGGCCGAGAAATTGGTCAGCAGCACTGCGCCCATGCCGAGCTGCTGGTTCAGCCGCCAGGGCCGTTCGGTGGGGGCGGTCTGCTGAGCGCTCTCGCGCCCCAGCCTGGCGAGCTGGGCCAGATCGCCGAAAGTCTTGCCGGAAGCGAAGTTGACTACCGTCCGTCCCCCCTTGTGATCCAGTGAATGAATCGACCAGTCGGCAGGAACCAGAACCTCGGAAACGCCGGAGGGATCGACCTGGATCAGTTTGCCGTCGCCGCGCTCGTTCACGATCGCGAGCACGCCGTTATCGGAGGGAACGCCGTCGAAAACCTCCCAGCGCTCGGCGTCGGTCAGCCGGGTGGGGACGCCGCCGCGAGCGGGCATGCACCAAATTCCAGGGTTCACGCCTTCGACGTTCCAGCCGTTCTCGCCCATGTCCTCGGCGAGCAAGAAGATGCGATCCCCGGAGGGAATCCCCTTGTATATCAAAAGTACGACGTCCGTGGGCTGGTTTAGCTGCACCGGCTCGGCCCCCGGCGCGATGAAGAACAGGTCGGTGCGGATGTCGCGCTCGCGGCCCTCGTGGTAGGCCGAGACGGCCAGCACCCCGCCGGGCACGGCCTTGATCTGCTCGTGGTCGTGGTCACCGAAAGTTAGGCGCGTGGGTGTCGGCACTTGGGCGTCGCCCTGGCCGGGGTCGGACTTCTCGGGTTTGGGCGCATCGGCCTTAGCTCGGCCTGCGGGCGGGATCGGGGGCTCGCCGCCCAGATCCGGAATCTCGACGCGGAACACATGCACCCGCTGATCGGCGGTGTAGCCGCGCCCGTTGAAATGGAACTGCATGGAGGTGATGTGCCGGGGGTCTTCGGCGTCCGGGCCCACGCCGTCTATGGTGCCGTAGCGGCCCTCTTCGGGGACGGGCGAGGTGAAGTACAGGGCCGGGGAATCGGGGTCGAAATCGAATTCCTCGACGCCCAACTTGCGGTCCGTCAAAATCACCGGTTCGCCGCCACCGGCCTCCATAACCGCTAGCTGCGCGGGCTTGCCGGGTTCGGCACGCAAGAACGCGATGAGCTTTCCGGCGGGGCAGAACTTCGGGTCGGTGTCGCGAAAACCGCGCGTGAGACGCCTGGGCTCGCCCTCGCCCAACGGAACCTTCCACAGCTGGCCGACGTAGGCGTCGGCGGAAAAGTCGGGGCGGGTAGCGGAGACAACGGCCCAGCTGCCGTCGGGATGCAGCGAGGGGGTACCGGGAATCAGGAGTTCATCGAGTTGGGTTGGCAACATGAGATGAGCTTAGTCCCGGCTTGGAGAGGGTTGGAAGTTGGGCAAACCCCGATCCGCCGGAGAACGAAGCCGGGCGGTCGGCTGGCTCAGGGCGGCGACAATTAATTAGCGGACTTACGAAACATCTCCCGAAGCCAGCTCATTGATCACCTCAACCAGGGCCTTGCGCTCCACCTTCTTGATGCGCTCGTGCAGAGTCGCTTCGGTGTCGTCCTCCATGATGGGGACGGGCCACTGCTGGATGATCTCGCCGGTATCGACCCCGGCGTCGATCGTGAAGATTGTGCAGCCGGAAACCTCCTCGCCGGCCTCCAGCGCGTCGCGAACCGCGTGCGCGCCCGGGTGCAGCGGCAGCAAGGAGGGGTGGGAGTTGATGATCCGCTCGGGGTAGGCGGCCAAGGTGACGGGCCCGAGGATCTTCATGAACCCCGCGCAGATGATGAAATCGGGCTGGTAGGCGGCGATAGCGTCGGCGACTTGGAGATCCCAATCGGCTCGCGACAAGTCCTTATGCAGCGTACGGACGAACGTCGGGATTCCGGCGGTCTTCGCCCGCTGCTCGGCCCGGGTATTTTCCCTATCCGAACCGACGGCCACAATCCAGCCCGCCAAGCGGCCTTCAGCTTCGGCGTCGATCAGCGCCTGCAGCAAGGTTCCTTCGCCGGAAGCCAGCACCACAAGGCGGAGAGTCTTCTTGAGGGGTACGCTCATCGTCACTCCATCCTCCTTCGTCCATGAACACTACTTGCGCACGCAAAATGGGGCAAGGCGCGGTTGTGCGCGGCGGTTCGCGGGTGGGAACCTACAGTTTCAGCTGGCCGTTCGGCGTCTCGAAGATCGCCGACGCCACGCCCGGGTGGCCGTTGGGCGAGTTGAAGGTGAGTTTCACGCCGTCGAACTCGCTGTGGACGTCGACCCCGAGCCAATCCGAAACCCGCTCGGCAGAACCGGCGATGTCCAACTCCACCAGCTTGATGTCGCCCTTGAGGGCGCTGGGCAGGACGTCGGGCTCGGACTCCCAGTGGATGAAGTACGGGAGCTGAGGGTCGTTCAGCAGGCCTTTGATGCCGATCTGGTGCCAGTGGAGCCAGCGCCCGTCGGGGAACTGGCGCGAGCCCTCAACCGACTTGCGGTCGAGCCGGGCTTCGAGCGGGGCAAGATCGTCGACGGAGATGACCCACGACATCCAGCCGCCGCCCTCCTCACTGCGCTGGCGGACGGCCTGGCCGAACGGGGCCTTTTCGGCCACCGGGTGGGCCAGGACTTCGACAACTTCTAGGTAGCGGTCGTCGGCAAGCGGGAGAATACGGTTCTTGGTGCCAAATCTGGGATGGACTCCACCGTCGCGGAAATGTTCACCGAGCAGCCCTTCCAGCTTCTTCGTCTCGGCGTCGAGACCAGCCGGACCGGCTGCGAAAGTCAGATGGTCTAGGTGCATGCGTCCATTGTTATCGTTGGGGGTGGCAATCGCGAAATCGAGAGCGCGGGATTCCAACCAGTGAACAAAAACGAGAGTGAAAGCGAACGCATGATAGGCAATCGCTGCAATTCGGAAGATGTTCCCGATGGTATGGGTATGGATGGCGGGGAGAAGCTGACGGCAGGTCGGAGGATGGGCTGCTCGCAGGATGACACTTACCCTCAACTCGTCATCCTGCGCGTAACGAAGTGGAGTCGCCGACCGCAGCGGAACGCAGTTCCGGCCACGGTCTCGAGGAGTGTGGCGACGAATAGAACCTCTATGGTGAGGTTGTGAACCAGCTGGTGATCGTCATGCGGCTGCGCGCAGGATGACGAGGATGTGATTGGGGTGACGGGTTGAGATGGGAATGACAGGCTGGAGCCGTATTGTGGGCCAAGACTAGATGGCTCAAACACTCGGTGCTGACCAATGCAGAAAGATAGATGGGGCAAGGATGACAGAACAGATCGAGGAAGGCACAGTTCCAGAACTCCCGACGGGACGCATCCGGCCCGGATACGAGCTCGTACTTGTGCTGGGGATTTCGCTCGGGCAATCGGCTGTGTATTCGATTCTCTCGCTGCTCAACAAGCTCACTTACCAGGTACCGCTGAACCAGCAGACGACCTCAATGAACAACTCCGTCACGCCCGACCGCCCGTGGCTGGACTTGCTGTACCAGCTGGCGGGGATCGTCTTCCCGATGGTTCCGGCGTTCCTGGCGCTGTACCTGCTCAAGCTCACCGGCGACCGGGCGAAGATCGGCTTCGACCTCAAGCGCCCCGGCTTCGACATCGGCTGGGGTTTCGGCCTGGCCGCGTGCATCGGCATCCCCGGGTTGGGCCTGTTTGCCGTAGCCAAGCTGCTCGGCCTGCAAACCTCTATCTCGGCATCCAACCTGGCGGCCAACTGGTGGACGATCCCGGTGCTGCTCGGGTTGGCGCTGATGAACGGGGTACTGGAGGAGATCGTGATGATCGCCTACCTGTTCGACCGCCTGCGCAAGCTCAAGTGGAAGTGGGTGTGGATCGTCGTTCTGAGTGCAGGAATCCGCGGAACTTACCATCTCTACCAGGGCTTCGGCTCGTTCTTGGGCAACTTCATCATGGGCGTCGTCTTTGGGGTTTTCTACCTCAAAACCCGACGGGTGGGGGCCCTGGTCGCCACCCATTTCGTATTAGATGCGGTGTCGTTCGTCGGCTATCCGCTGGCCGCGCCCTGGTTGGCTGCGTGGATTTGAGTGCTAGGACGATCGCGGGCTGCGGTTTCGTGCAGAGCCGGAGATCAAACCCCCAGCATTCCCAACGGAATTACCGCTACTCCGTCTTTGCGGCGATACGCATACTTTCCGGTGTTTAGAAGCACCTTGTCGATAACCAGCTCGGGGGCTTCACTCTCAAGCCAGTTAAGTTGCCTAACGTCGGCGGGCCGTACCTCGGAAGACAGCTTTGTTTCGATAGCGACGACCTTGCCGTCTCGTCTGCTAACGATCATGTCTACCTCGTGGTCTCCGCCCTGCGTGCGCATGTGAAAGGTTTCCGCGCGGTTTGCGGCGGCCAGCGTCCGAACGTGCTGAACCGCAAGTGACTCGAAAAGCGAACCAAGGAACGTCCCATCGCGAGCGGGGCCTTCTCCTTGCAAGAGCGTTTTCTCGTTGGCGCCGACAAGAACCGCTGCCAGGGCCGGATCGACCAAGTGGTGTTTAGGTGATTGGCCTAAGCGTTTCAGATGGGTCCCGCCCGGAAGCCATGCCTCTAGCGGATCCAACACCCACATTCGTTGAAGAAGATCGCGGTAGCTAATCGCTGTCGCCCTCGCGGGCTTGCTCTCCTCTCCGGAAGTTGCGGCGTTGAGGATGGACGAATAGGTGGCAGTTGTACCTGTTGCCGCCGCGTATGCCTTCAGCCAGCCAAGCAGCGCACGGGGACGCCGAACCTGAGTGCCTGCTTTTGCAACTCCGTGCCGCCCTCGACCGTAGGACGTTCGCCGTCCAGCAGCGACTTCAACGAGATAGTTCCTTCACTAAAGCCGCGCTCGCATAAGTTCATCGGGCGCATGGTGAGCCGGACGAATCTACCTGCGCCCGAATGCAGCCGGGCATCTTTTGCTGGAGCGAAGGAACCAGCCAAGATAAAACTCCCGGGATCGGCACCATCGTCTACGGCATGGCGGATGGTGTTCCAAACGTTCGGTACGAGCTGCCATTCGTCAATGAACACCGGGCGAGGAACCTGCAACACCGCTTCAGGATCGGCCGCAACCAGATTGAAAACCTGTGGAGTATCGAGGGAGAGCACTGTCTTGGCGCGCAAGGTGGCGGTGGCCGTCTTTCCGGTCGCTATCCGACGGTGAACCCACTGCTCTTGGCGGCTTTCGCTACTCGCTTATCTAGCGTGAGGATCGCTTCGGCACTTACGGTCTGGGCGAGGGCGATCACGCAGGCGTCGGGGAGCTTCAGGCCGGTGTGCTTGCGGGCCGAAGCCAAGGCCTCTGGGGTGGTCGGGGTCGGCACGCAACCGATCGTTTGCAACTGTTCGGCAAACTTAGCCCACTCGGATTCTTCGAGGCCGACGAGCAACTCAGCGTAGTTCACCACGTGCACAACTAGTTCTTCGTACTTTGCCAGCATCTCGATGGCCTGGGAATGGAAAACGTCTTCAGGTTCGGCCCAAGCGATGAGTACCCCGGCATCTACTACTGCTTTGCCCATCAGTCCCAGTCCTCAGCTCGACGCTGGGTCAGAGCACTCCGCCCAC
>JAISTE010000155.1 GCA_031272825.1 Propionibacteriaceae bacterium
GACGATGCCTACCTCGCCGACTTCCTCCCCAGGGTGCACCAGGCCCCTGGCCGGAAGGGTGCATAAACCCTGAGCCGCCCCGGGGGCTGACCCTGAGAGGAATCAGATCGGTCTCAACCTCATCGGGTCAACCCCCACACGCCAGTTAGCCGAACCGCTCACCGATAACGCTCGCCAGCTCGGCCTCCGATCCCGCCTCCCGTAGACGCTCGATGAACTCGGCGTCTTGCACCAGTTGCACGAGCTCGCTCAGAGCGTCGACGTGGCCATCGGAGCCAGAGAGCGCCAGCAGAAACACCACATTCACGTCGACGCACTCACCCGGCTCACCGGCCATGATTCCGAACTGCACCGGCTGGGCCAATGTGGCGACGACCAACGTATCTTCCAACACGTGCTCCGGATCCGTGTGGGGGATGGCTACCCCGCCGCTGACCGGCAGGCCGGTCGGGTAGCGGGTCTCGCGCGAGATCAGCCCGGCGACGAAACTGGGCTTCACCCGACCGGAGCGAAGCAGGAGGGAACCCAGCTGCTCGAACACCCCGTCGGTGTCTGGTGCTTCAAGACCCGCTACATATCGGGTGTCGATTTCCATCATCCGCAATGCTCCAAGACCGCGGCCCGCAAGGCCACATATGAGTTGGTTTCGACGCGTTCCAGCATGTCGATAGCTTGCCAGATGTCCTCGCCGCCGACGATCACGCCGTGTTTAGCCAGCAAGGCGGCGTAGGCGTAGATGTCCTCGGCGGCCTGCTGCCGCTCGGCCATCCCCGGGGCGAACGAGCGCGTCCACTTTGCGACCTCGTCGGCGAGCTCAACCGTCACCGCCTTTTGGTACGGCAAACATGGTATGGACGAGCCCAAATACTCCATGCACTCGGTGATGATCGGAACATCGCGGCCAAGCGCGGCATAGACCATTGATTCCCGCGGGTGGGCGTGTATCACCGCCCCCAGCCGCTGGTCGGCGGCATACATGCGCAGGTGCATGTTGATTTCCCGGGTCGGTTTTCCCCTTCCCTCAAGGACATTGAGCGAGCCGTCGACGACCAACACATCCTCGGGGTCGATCTTCCATAGCCTTTGGGCGGAAAGTTTTGAGGCCGTCATCACGTAACGATCGTTGCCTACGCGAATGGAGATGTTTCCGCCGGCCGCGTTGGTGATCCACCGATCGAACATCGAGGCGGCGACGGTGCAAACCGCTTCCCGCTCAGCTTGGTAGAGCATCAGGCCGCCACCCCCGCGAAGAAGAAGTGATGGATCGCCGAGATGATCGCCGCAGCCGGGTTGAAGCCGAACGAACCGTCGGTGATCTGGCCGGTAACGGAAACGCCGGTGGCGTTCATCATCATGGTTGCCTCCGGGGCGAAGAGGTTCGCGCAGAACTCTACGAAGAACAGGTAGATCGCCGAGCCGATCAGCGTGCGGAAGACGTTGCCCTTGGTGGCCAGCGAGATCATCGGCACCATGTAGACGATCACCGTCAGCAGTCCCAGCGGGAAGTAGGTCATGCCCGGGATCAGGAACGCATAGAGCACCGCGAGCGGAATCATGAACACGGTGACGGTGATGGCCGTCGGATCGCCCAGCGCGAGCGCGATGTCCATGCCGATGTAGAGCTCGCGGTCGTCCTTGGTATGGCGCTTCATGAACGCCTTCGCGCCCTCGCCGATGGCGGCCAGGCCCTCCATCATCACCGAAACCATCTTCGGCAGCAGCACCAGGACGGCCGCCGTCCCCATGCCCATGGTGAGCACGGTCGTCCAAGGCTGAAGGGTGATGCAGCCAAGGAAAATGCCCACCACCAGACCGATGAAGGCCGGATCGCCGACGACCCCGAGCTTGTCCGAAATTTTCTCCAGTGAGACGTCGATGTCACGCACTTTCGGGATGCGATCGAACAGCCAGTTAATCAGCCAACCCAGCGGGTAGGCGTAGGTGATGAACGAGAAGGTCGAGCAGGTGGTGCCTTCCAGCCCGTAGAAGGACTCCCACTTCGGGGCGATCCATTGGGCGAAGAACAAGGTAATAATCCCCAGGAAGACGGCCGTGCCCAAGCCGACCCATAGGTTGCCTGTCAGCGCGTAGGCCAAGGTGGCGGGGATCAGGAAGTGGATGAAGTTCCAAATGTCGACGTTTAGCACCTTCGTCCAGCCCAGCAGTACCAGTACCACGTTCAGGCCGAAGACGAGCAAGATCGCTGGGGCTGCGAAGGGCACGGAGAAGGACGACGCCCCCATCGCGGCCCAGCCGATGTCGACCGTCGTATATCCGGTGGTTCCCAGGCTCTTGTAGTAGTCGATGGCTGGTTGCACGGTCGTCATCAGCAAGTTGATGACGAGGTTGATGCCGGCGAAGCCGATGCCGACCATCAGGCCGGCCTTGAACGCCTTGCCGATCTTCATGCGCAGGATCAGGCCGAGCAAGAACATCACGATCGGCAGCATCACCACTGCGCCGGCGTTGAGGATTTGTTGAATGATGTCCATCATGATGCGCTCTCCAGTACCTTGCGGCAGGCGTCGACGATCTGCTTTTCCGTTTGTTCCTCGTTGATTCCCGAGATCAGGCCGAAGACGGAGACCACCGGCTTGTCGAGGGGCTTGTTGTAGCGGGTGGTGAGCATGATGACGTCGGCGGCGTCCTGAAGCTCGGGCAGCCTTGCGACCGTACCCTTGGTGATGGTCGCTGGGATGTTCTCCTTCGCCAGAATCTCTTTGATCTTCTCCTGTGCGACGGTCGAGGTCGCGATGCCCGACCCGCAGGCGATCAGGATGCGTACTTGGTTCATGTTTCTCCTTGTGTTTGGGTGGTTAGGGTTTGAGGACGACTTTCAGCGCCTGTCCGGAACGCGTCAGCTCGATGGCTTGGTTGATTTCGGACAGCGGCAGCACATGGGTAACGAACTGCGCGGCGGGGAATTGGTCTGAGATGGCCAGCTGGAAGGCCTTCTCCACTTGCGGCGAGTTGGCCCCGTAGTGGCCGTAGATCCACAGGCCGTTGTAGTGCACGAGGTTGGAGTCAATCTGCGCCAGCGTGCCCTTCGGGATGCCGCCGAAGAACACGACCGTTCCTGATTTCTTGGCCATCTCGATGGCCTGGTTTTGGGCCGACGGGGAAGGGTTGGCCGAGATGACCTTGTCGGCTCCGCGGCCCCCGGTTATCTCCCTTATGGCTTCAACGGGGTCGAGGGTTGAGGAATCGATCAGGTGGTCAATGCCGAAGTCCTCGGCGAGCTTCAGCCGTTCCCCGCTAACGTCAGCGATAACAGTGTGAGCCCCGCGCAGCTTGGACAGCACCGCCAGCAGTACCCCTACCGGCCCCGAACCCAAGATGGCGACGGTTTCCCCTAGTTGGACGTCGATGTTTTCGATGCAGGCGTAGGTCGACGACAGCGGCTCTGCCATTACCGCCAGCACTGGATCGGTACCCTCGGGCAGCTCGAACGTGGCTCCGCGCTCGACCCTGGTGGCGTCGTAGGAAATGTATTCGGCGAAGCCGCCAGGGTGGTCGGTGTATTCGTCGACCTCGGTGCACTGCTCGTGGTGCCCGGCCCGGCAGTTTTCACACTTGAGGCAGTGGGCAGCCGGATACACGTAGACATGCTCGCCGAGACGATACTTGCCGGTGTCCGTCTCGACGACCTGACCCACCACCTCGTGCCCGTAGATGTGCGGGTATGCGCCCTTCTTGGAATCAGTGGTCAGGTTGCGAATATCGGAGCCGCACAACCCGACAGCCTCAATCTTGAGCCTGAACCCGCCGGGCGGGCAGAGCGGGTCAGGCCAATCTTCGTAGCGGATGTCACTGGGGCCGTGCATCACTGCCGCTTTCATCATCGCCTCCTCACGTTCGCGGGCACCAACGCCCGATGGGAAGATTCTTCGATTTCTGGGATTGGCGTCTCAAGCCCCGATTTGCCTGGGGTGCGGAAATCGGGAACCGAAAGTTGCGGCGCATTGGGAACACTGGGGAAGCCGGATGTTCGGAACTTGGGCCGGTTTCCGGGGGTATGGAAATACTTGTGGTGACAGTGGCAGAGTCGGCGGCGATATTGTGTGCGCGGGTAGTCTCGAAGGTGAGGAGTGCAGGTGATAACCCAGCGCGAGCAGCTGATCTTGGACGTCTTGGATGAGGCCCATCGGCCCGTCCCTGCCGCCGAACTCGCCAGGGTACTGTCCGTCTCTACTCGAACCATTCGCTCCGACATCGCAGCCCTCAACCGCCAGGCCAAAGCGCGGGTCGTCAGCTCGGGGCCGCAGGGGTATTCGCTGGAACGCAAGGAGTTGGACGGACTGCGGTTACCCACGGCGTCAATTTCCGACGAGCACCGAGTCTTGTCGTACCTGCTCCTGCACTCCGACATGGACATCTACGATCTCGGACGCGATTGCTTTCTGGGTGAGAACGCGCTGAAACGAGTGCTGACTTCGGTCGCTGACGGGCTGCCTGATTCCTTGGAACTGTCCGTTTCGGGTTCACGCGTGCAACTGCTCGGCCCGGAATCGGAGCTGTCCAGGCTGCATCGCGAGCTGGTGGCGCTCACCACGTCCCTGCCGCGCATGGGCGAGGGCCTGGCGCTGCTGCTTCCCGACATTCTCATTTCGGACGTCCAGCGTGCGGTTCTATCCGCCTGCCGCAAGACCGGTGTTGAGATAGAGGATCTCGCGCTGGGCAACCTGGGTGTTGCCATCGCGGTTGCGCTGCAGCGCAGGAGTGTGGTGCCGGAAGTGGAGCCGAATGCGTTCGGGCAGGCGATCGTGGACGAGCTCGGCAGCTTGGCCGCCGGGTGCGAAGAGAAGATCATGCAACTGGCCGCTTCCGTCGGACATGAAGCGCCCGACGCCGACGACCAGCCTCTGCGCAAGCTGGTGAAGCAAGCGGTCAAGGAAACTCTGGCTTGCTACGGGATCGACGCTAAACGCAAGCGCCTGGTATCGGAACTCACCAGCCATATCTCTAGGCTGCTGGCCAGGCAAAGCGCCGGGCTGGGAGCCTCCAACGGGTTCGCGGCGGCCATGCGCGAGAAGTCGCCGTACCTGTTCGACATCGCCGTCCACCTTTCGCGGGCGCTCTCGGCCAGCCTGGGGATCGCCCTGACAGAGGACGAAATCGCGCTCATCTGCGTGTACCTGGGCCTGTACTCGAAGCCGAGCGAAGGAGACGAACGGCTGCGAGCGGCGCTCGTCTGCCCGCGCTACCAATCGATCCGCGATGTGCTGGCCGAGCGCTTGATCTCTGCCTTCGGCTCCGAGCTGGTGTTGGTGCAAGTGGCCAGCCGGATGGACGATGTCGGGCAGGCCGAAGAGAATCCGGGCGTTGACATCATCTGTACCACTTCAACCGCGCCCAGCCCGCTCCCGACCGTGCGCATTTCTCCTGCCCTTAGCGACGTGGATGTTGCGGCGATACGCGAGGCTTGCGCGGAGGCCCGCAAGCGCCGCGAGGAACAGCGGGTGAGCGCAGCCCTGGCGAAGTTTCTCAGCCCCGACCTGTTCTTCTCCCAATCGGATGTCTCAGATCGGGCGGGAGCGCTGACGTTTCTAGCGGGCAAGTTACAGGAATCTGGCGTAGTGGGAGCGGATTTTTTGCCGTCGGTCGTCGAGCGGGAGAAGTACGCGTC
>JAISTE010000016.1 GCA_031272825.1 Propionibacteriaceae bacterium
TTCCCATCGCTTTACTTGGCCCCGGCCTCGAAGCGGATGAACCGCTTGATCTCGGTGCCGTTTTCTTTCACAAGCTGGCCGACCGTCTTCTTGTCGTCGGAGACGGACGCCTGCTCGAGCAGCACCACGTCCTTGTAGAAGCCGTTGATGCGGCCTTCCACAATGCGCGGGATGATCTTCTCGGGCTTGCCCTCCTCCTTGGCGGTGAGCTCGGCCACGTGCTTCTCGTACTCGACGACCTTCTCCGGAACCTCTTCACGGGTCACGTACTGGGGGCTCATGGCCGCGATCTGCATTGCAATGCCGCGCACGAACTCGGGATCGGAGCCCACGTACTCGACCATGACGCCCACCTGAGGAGGCAGATCCTGGGAGCGGCGGTGCAGGTAAATGACGACGTCGCCTTCGAAGGTGGCGACGTTGGCCAGCTCCAGCTTCTCGCCGATCTTGGCGGCCAGCGCGCCGATGGCGTCGGCGACCGTCTCGTCGGAGGTGAACTTGGTGGCCAGCGCGGACTCGACGTCCGTGGCACCGTTCTCGCTCACCGCGTCGGCGATGTTCTGGGCCAGGGCCATGAACTCGGCGTTCTTGGCCACGAAGTCGGTCTCGGCAGCCAGCTGGATGAGCGACTTGCCGGAGGAGGCGACCAGGCCGTTGGAGGCGTCGCGGTCGGCGCGCTTGGCCATCTTGGCGGCACCCGCAACACGCAGGATCTCCACGGCGCCGTCGAAGTCACCGTTCGCTTCGGTCAGCGCGTTCTTGGCTTCGAGCATTCCCGCGCCGGTGGAGGCGCGCAGCTTCTGGATGTCGGCAGCACTAATTGCCATTGTGTGTTTTCCTATCGCTCTTACTTGTCTTCGGACTTGATGGCGGCCTCAACCTTGGCGTCGGCCTCGGCGTTCAGCTCGGCCTCGACGACTTCTTCCGCGGCGTCCCCAACCTTGGCCTTCTCGCCGGACTCCGGCTCGGCAGCGGCGACGACCTCTTCGGCCTTGGCTTCGGCAGGCTTGTCTTCGGCAGGCTTCTCAGCGCCTCCTTCGAGCAGCTCGCGCTCCCAATCGGCCAGCGGCTCGACGGCTTCTTCGGAGGCGGCCTCCTGCGAGCGGGCGAGCAGGCCGTCGGCGACAGCGTCGGCGATGATGCGGGTCAGCAGCGCGACTGCGCGGATGGCGTCGTCGTTGCCGGGGATGGCGTAATCGACCTCGTCGGGATCGCAGTTGGTGTCGAGGATGCCGATCACCGGGATGCCCAGCTTCTTGGCCTCATCGATGGCCAGGTGCTCCTTGTTGGTGTCGACTACCCACACGGCCTGCGGGAGACGGCCCATGTCGCGGATGCCGTTCAGGGTCTTGTTCAGCTTGTCCTTCTTGCGGCGCTGCTGCAGCAGCTCCTTCTTGGTCAGGCCCGAGCCGGCGACGTCGTCAAAGTTGATGCCCTCAAGCTCCTTCATCTTGGCGATGCGCTTGGAGATGGTGGAGAAGTTGGTGAGCATACCGCCCAGCCAGCGCTCGTTCACGTAGGGCATCCCGACGCGGGTGGCCTGCTCGGCGATGGATTCCTGGGCCTGCTTCTTGGTGCCGATGAAGAGGATCTGGCCGCCCTTGGCGACGAGGTTCTTCACGTAGTCGTAGGCGGCGTCGATGTAGCCGAGGGACTGCTGCAGGTCAATGATGTAGATGCCGTTGCGCTCGCCGAAGATGAAACGCTTCATCTTGGGGTTCCAGCGGCGGGTTTGGTGCCCGAAGTGGACACCGGCGTCGAGCAGTTGACGTGTGGTGACGACGGCCATGGCCGTTCCTTTCTTGCAGGCGCGAACCTGCGATCTTGGTTTGTCGAAGCCGAGCCTTTCGGCTTCCCTGGTGCGGAACCCGTAGCCACCATGAGAACCAAGGCTGCAGGTTTTGCTCCGCACGCGAGCTGCCCAGATTGCTCCGGACGCAATCGGCAAGTCTAGCACCTATATAGAAGCCTCATTTTCTTGCCCCAACCCGTCTTCCTTCCCCAACCCGTCATCCTGCCCCACCCCGTCATCCTTCCCCACCCCGTCATCCTGCCCCACCCCGTCATCCTTCCCCACCCCGTCATCCTGCCTCCCCTACCCGTCATCCTGCGCGAAGTCGCAGGATCTCATTCCTTGACGCCGAAATCGCTCTTTTCCACAGATATTTCAATACTCGACGGAAAATCGCCGGTTATCCACAGAATTCCAGTTGGTCGGCACGCAACACCCAAGAGCCGCCAAGACCCCAGCCATGAGAAAGTTAGCGATCGCCGCCTTGGCATTCCTCCTCTTCCTACATTGCCCGACGGCGAATGCGCTCTCAGGCACCCCGCCGGTTTCCGGCCAGCCGGTCATTTTCTTCGATCCTCCGTCCGAACGCTGGCTGGCCGGTCACCGCGGGGTGGATTTCCAAAGCAAGGAAGGAGCCTCGGTGAAGGCCGTGGCCTCAGGAGAGATTACTTTCGCCGGGCAGGTCGGCGGCAAGTACGTCGTCACCGTTACGCATGGGGAGCTGCGCACCACGTACGAGCCGGTGAAGCCATCCGTCAAGAAGGGTGACACCGTGCTGATTGGCCAGGAGATCGGGAAGCTGCAATCCGGCGGGCACTGCGAGGGCTGCTTGCACCTGGGCCTGAAGAAGGGGGACGAATACCTAGATCCTATGCAGTTATTCTCCTCAGAAGCGGTTCGGTTGCTGCCTACGGGAACCATGGAAAAGGTGAAAGCGCTGGTAAAGGAGCGTTCGGGAGCGGCGATTCCGGGCCTGTTCGCGATGCCGACCGACGGCACGTTCGGCTCGCCTTTTGGGATGCGGCTGCACCCGATCTTCAACGAGTGGCGGATGCACAGCGGCCAGGACATCTCGGCCCCTTGCGGAACCGCGATCCGGGCGGCGCTGGGAGGCACTGTGCAGTCGGTGAGCTACGACGACGCGAGCGGAAACCTGTTGATCATCGACCATGGGGCCGTCGGCGGCAAGCGGATGCGCACGATGTACCTCCACGCCCAGGGGTACATCGTCAAGGCCGGGGACAAGGTGCTGCAAGGTCAGGTGGTCGGAAAGGTGGGCGCGACCGGCTGGTCGACCGGCTGCCACCTGCACTTCTCTGTCACTTTGAACGGGAACCACGTCGATCCGATGGGATACCTGAAAGGCTGAGCAAGCGGCTCAAGCGTATAGCGCTTAGAATACGGAGGTTGGAAACAGAAAGAGGAAGATGAGCATCCAAGAGTTCATGACCGGCGGGAAGCTGCTGCCGATCACCCGCTGGGGCGAGCCGGTAATGCACCAGCAAACCGAGCCGATCACCGTGTTCGACGACGAGCTGCGCGAGCTTGCCCGGGACATGTTCGCCACCATGGAGGCGGCCCAGGGCGTCGGGCTGGCAGCGACTCAGGTAGGCAAGGGAATCTCACTGTTCGTCTTCACCTGCCCCGATGCCGACGACAACATCGTCTCCGGGGCCTTTTGCAACCCCGTCGTCATACTGCCCGAGGGCAACGCGCGCAACCTGCAATCCCAGGACGAGGGCTGCCTGTCGCTGCCCGGCGGTTACGCGCCGCTGGCCCGCCCAGACCACGCGGTTTGCACCGGCCAGGATCTGTACGGCCAGCCGTATACGGTGACGGGCACGGGCCTGCTGGCCCGCTGCCTGCAGCACGAGACGGATCACCTCAACGGCATCGTTTTCGGCGACCGCTTGTCTAACCGCGTGCGCAAGCACCTCTATCAGGAGCACGACGCGGTGGCCGATCTCTACCCGAGCGATTGGCCGGTTTCGCCCAAGCTCGACCACGCGCAGTAACGCAAGCGGCCCTGCGATGGGGCCGTCCAACCGATGCCGGGCTAGGCTGAAAGGGTGAAGCTCCTACGCCGCCTGCACATCGACCCGTTCATCCTGGCGATCGTGACCGCCGCCGTGACCGGCACGCTCCTGCCAGCCGAAGGTTGGGGAGTGCCCACGGTCGACTGGCTGTCGAACATCACGGTGTTCGCGCTGTTCTACCTGTTCGGCGCCCGGCTCTCCCCCGCCGAAACACTCTCGGGCCTGAAGAATTGGCGGCTGCACCTGCTGATCCTGTCATTCACCTTCATCATGTTCCCGATCCTGGGCCAGCTGATGAGCCTAGCCTTCGGCTGGCTGCTGCCCCACGGCCTAATCATGGGAATCGTCTACATCTCGATCCTGCCCTCCACGGTGCAGTCTTCGATCGCCTTCACCTCGATCGCCAAAGGCAATGTTCCGGCGGCCATTGTCTCTGCCTCCACCTCCAACATTTTGGGCGTATTTCTAACTCCGGCGCTGGCGGCCTTGCTGATGCAGAGCCAGAATTTCGTCGTCACCCCGGAGTCGATCCTCGAAATCGGCCTGCAGATCTTCTTGCCCTTCGTCCTCGGCCAAGTAACCCGCCGTTGGACGGGAAAGTGGATCGAAGCCCACCCGCAGACCAAGATCGTTGACCGCGGAACGATCGTGATCGTCGTCTACTCGGCGTTCTCTTCGGCCAAGCGAGAAAACATCTGGGCGCAGGTCAACTGGTGGGAGATCGCCCTGGTGCTGGCCATCGCGCTGACGATGCTCGGCATCATGTTGTTCGCCACCTGGATCACGCCGAAGAAGCTGGGCTTCCCGCGCGGGGACGTCATCGCTATCCAATTCTGTGGAACAAAGAAATCCCTAGCCACAGGCCTGCCGATGGCCAGCGTTCTCTTCTCCGGAACCCCGGTCGGGCTGCTGATCCTCCCGCTGGTTCTGTTCCACCAGGCCCAGCTGATGGCCTGCGCCACGCTGGCCGACCGCTACTCGAAGCAGGTGGAAGACACAGCTAACGAGAGCGAATAGCCCTACGCCAGCCCGTTCCAGGCAGAACCCGGCTCATCGACGATCGCGCGGTTGGCGTGCCTCCGGGTGTAGGCAACCCAGCGCCGGTCGTAGCGCTGTACTTCGAGCGGCCAGTTGAACGCCTCGCTCAGGTTCGCGGAGGTCAGGGTCTTCACGATCGGCCCCGACGCCACCACCTGGCCGTGGTTGAGCAACAGAAGATGCGTCGTGGTCTCGGGGATCTCCTCGACGTGGTGGGTGACCATCACCGTGGTGGGGGCGCTCGGATCTTCGAAGATGTCGTCGATGGTGCCAATCAGGTCTTCGCGGGCGGCCAGATCCAGACCGGAGGCCGGTTCGTCGAGCAGCAACAGTTCCGGGTCGCTCATCAAGGCGCGGGCGATCTGCACGCGCTTGCGTTCCCCTTCGGACAAGGTGCCGAAGGTGCGCGATGCCAGGTGGTCGATGCGCAGCTGAAACATGATCTCGTCGGCGCGGGCGAAATCCTGTTCCTCGTAGTGTTCACGCCAGCGACCGGTCACACCATATGCAGCGGAGACCACGGCATCAGAGACCGCCTCTGACTTGGGGATACGCTCGGCCAGCGCGGCTGAGGACATTCCGATGCGGGGCCTGAGCTCGAAGACGTCGACCTTGCCAAGCTTTTGGCCCAAGATCCAGGCATCGCCTTGCGAGGGAAACATTTGGGCGGCGGCGATCTGCAGCAAGGTGGTCTTTCCGGCCCCGTTCGGCCCGACGATCACCCAGCGCTCGCCTTCCTCGACTCGCCAGGAAACATGGTCGAGCAAGGTCGCCCGAGACCTGATGATGGAGACTCCCTGGATGTCGATTACAGCCACGCCTTACAAGATACTCGAACTGCGAAACCTTCGCCGTGAGGCGCGCGGCGATCAAGGCGTCTCAACATTCACCATTTGGACTTTGGTTGGTGTCGAAGTGCGATGATTGTCCGCATGTCTTGGCCCAACCCGCAATCGCTGAAGCTGCTCGATCGTCTGCTCAGCGCCCTCCCCAGCTACCTCCAGGACGCCGCCCAGCTCAGGCACGAGATCCACCGCTACCCCGACCTTTCCGATTCCGAGATCAGCACCGCCGAGCGCATCCTCGAATACCTCCCCGAGGACGACCCCATCGCCTTGTTAGACACCGGTTTCGCCGTCCGCGTGGGCCCAGGTTTCGGTCCGACGGTCGCGCTCAGGGCCGAGCTAGATGCCCTCCCGATCCAAGAAGAGACTGGGGCGCCTTGGGCGTCACTCAAGCCCGGGGTCATGCACGCCTGCGGCCACGACGTCCACCTGGCGGCCCTTTGGGCGCTCATACGCGCGGCCCATGACGTCGACGATCTGCCGATCCCGATGCTGGGGCTTTTCCAACCCGCCGAAGAGGTGCAGCCCTCGGGTGCCGAACGCATCATCCAGGCCGGCGTCTTGGCCGAGCATGAGATCGCGGCCATCATCGCCGCCCACGTACAGCCGCGCCTGGCCCTCGGCCAAGTGTCGACGGGCGCGGGCGCGGTCAACGCCGCCACGGAAGAGTTCGAGATCACGGTCAACGGCGCCCCGGGGCACGGAGCCTACCCGCACGTGGCCATCGACCCGATCCCGGTCTTGGCCGCCATCGTCCAAGGCTTGCAGGAGATCGTCAGCAGAGATCTCAACCCGATGCACCCGGCGGTGATCACCGTCGGAGAGCTGCACGCGGGAACCGCCCCCAACATCATCTCCGCCAGCGGCTATATGCGCGGAATCTTGCGCACCCTGAACCCCTCCGACCGCAATCTGATCGTGGAGCGGGTGCGTGCGCTCGTCACCCACGTGGCCGCCTCGCGCGGGGCGAGCGCTGAGGTGCGCTGGCTCGACGACGACCCGGTGCTGGTCAACAACGACGAGCTGGCTGCCAGCGCGGACGGGCTGTTCGATTCGATCGGGGTCACGCCCATTGACCCGGCCTTCCGCTCGATGGGTGCCGACGATTTCTCCCACTACCTGTCGCTGGCCCCCGGCCTGATGATGTTCGTAGGCTCGGGAACCGGCATGGTTTCGTACACTCGCGGGGAGATCGCCTTGCACCACCCCAAGTTCCTGCCCTCGGATTCGCTGATCGGCGAGGTTGCGAAGGCGCTGGCCGTCGGCTACGTTTCGGGAGCGCACCTGGCTGGGGCAGTGTGATTCAGCCCAGAACCGTCATCTCCACTTCAACGAACATGTCCGAGGAACGCGATCCGGAATACACGCCCTTGAGCGGCGGGACGTCGAAGTAGTCCCTGCCGACGCCCACCTCCACGTGGGTGTCCCCGGGAACGACGGCGTTGGTCGGGTCGATGCCGACCCACACCCCGTCCCAGTACTGCAGCCAGGCGTGGGACTCCCCCACCTTCGTCTCCCCCGGCTCGGCGTCCTGGGAAGGCATGACGTAGCCCGAGACGTACCGGCACGGAACGCCGATGGATCGCAAGATTCCCAGCGTCAGGTGCACCATGTCCTGGCACACCCCGGCCCCCTTCGACCACACCTCGACGGCTGGGGTGCGTACCTCCGTCGCCCCGGGAACGTAGTCGACGCGGCCGCGGATGAGATCCACGACGCCCTTCACCGCCTGCGCGGGCGTGGCGGAATCGGCGGCGATGCCCTTAGCCAGGGTGACGGCGTCCTCGGGAGGCTGCACGGAGGGAAGGATCTGCAGCATCTCGCAGTACTGATCGGTGAAGTCGGGAAGCTGGATTTCCTCCCAGGAAACCCCCAGGCCGTCGCTGAACCGCTCCCCGATGTCGACGGTCGAGGTCGCGACGACGTCCATCTCGCGGTGTCCCTGCCCGATCTCGAAGGCCGTAACCCGAGTACCCCAGTAGTCGACGTACGTGTATTTCCAAGCCAGCGGGGTGATGTCCACCTTGGAGGCCAGCACGAGCTGTTCACGCGATGATCGCGGCGTCATGCGGGCCTCGTTGTGTGATGCCGAAACCCACCCGTTGTAGCGGTATCCGGTGCGGTGGACGATGCGAAGTTGCCTGCCCATCAGTTGCCCTCCTTCCAGCTGGCGGCTTGCGCGCCGGTGAAGTATCTGTCGGTGACGGCCTCCGAGACCTGGTTGCACATGCGCTGGATGGCGCTCATGCGCTCGGGCAGGGCCACCAGCAGCTGATCCGTCGGCGAAAACTCCAGTGAGGCGCGGGCGTTGCCGAGCAGACGCTGGGCGTCATCGGGGAATCCGACGCGCTGCTCATGCCGATCCAGGTCGCGCAGCGCGGTCTCGGCGGCGTACAACGTGTAGACAACCGAGCGCGGGAAGAGCCGATCGAGCAGCAGGAATTCGGCAGCGTCCTTGTCGGAGGTCACACCGCCGTAGGTGCGCACGAAGGCGTGGTCGGCGCCGCAGCCGCGCAGCACGTTGTGCCAGGCCGATGCCCCGCTCGTGGAGGCGGCGGTGGAGATCATGCGCGCGGTCATGTCGATGCGCTCAATGGAGCGGCCCAGCATCAGGAAGTGCCAGCCTTCGTCGTGGCTCATGGTCTGGTCGGCGGTACCGGAGATCACCGCGCAGCGCTCGCGCACGTGCTTGAACGCCGCTGCCGGGCGCATCCTCGGCAGCCTTCCGCCCTTGACCGAGTTCCAGGTGGTGTTGATCGATTCCCACATCTCGGTCGAAACCGTCTCGCGGGCACGGCGGGCCGCCTCGCGCGCCCCGGCAACCGCCGAGATCACCGAGCACGGGGACGTCTCGTCGTAGCACAGGGCCCTGAGCACCTCGGCGGAATCGGGGGTTTCTACCACCGGCGCCCCCATCACGGTGAGCAGCGTGGTGGCCGATTCTTCCTGATCGACGGAAGGATCTTCGAGCAGCAGCTGGATATGAACCTCCAGGATGCGGCAGGTGTCCTCAGCCCGCTCCAGGTAGCGTCCGATCCAGAACAGCGATTCAGCGATGCGGCTCAGCATGTCGCGCCTCCAATCCGGCCCTGCTGTTGCTGCTGGGCCTGTTGTTGCTGGATCTTCTCCTCGCCCAGGGCGACCATGGGCACGGCGTCGGGTATGGCGAGCGGATTTCTGTGGGGTTTGGGTTTGGCCTTGCCGGCGAGCACCCAGGTGTCTTTCGAGCCGCCGCCTTGCGAGGAGTTGACGATGAGCTCGCCTTCGGGCAGCGCCACGCGGGTGAGGCCTCCTGGCAGCACGAACACGTCCCCGCCGCCCTTGTTGACGGCAAAGGGCCGCAGGTCGACGTGCCTGGGTTTCATCTCGCCCTTGATCATGGTCGGCACAGTGGACAGCTGCACGACCGGCTGGGCGATCCAGCCGCGCGGGTCTTCGATGATCTTGGCCCTGAGCGCATCCAGCTGCTTCTTGGTGGCCCTCGGCCCGATGACGATGCCCTTGCCGCCCGAGCCGTCGACAGGCTTGAGCACCAACTCGTCCAACCGATCCAGCACCTCTTCCCTGGCCTCGGGTTCTTCCACTCGCCACGATTGCACGGAGGCAAGGATGGGTTCTTCGGCGAGGTAGTAGCGGATCAGGTCGGGCATATAGGTGTAGACGAGCTTGTCGTCGGCCACCCCGTTGCCCACCGCATTGGCGAGGGTGACGTTTCCGGCGCGCATGGCCGTCGTTATCCCGGCGCAGCCCAGCATGGAATCTGAACGGAATTGGGCGGGGTCGAGGAAGTCGTCATCGACGCGGCGGTAGATCACGTGCACCGGGGTGAGCCCATGGGTGGTGCGGATCGAGACCCTGCCGTTGTGGCAGATCAGGTCGCGGCCCTCCACCAGTTCGACGCCCATGAGCCGGGCCAGCAGCGCGTGCTCGAAGTAGGCGGAGTTGTACACGCCCGGGGTGAGGACGACCACGACCGGGTCGGAGACGCCGGAGGGTGCCGCCGCGCGCAGGGCCGCGAGCAGGTGCAGCGGATAGGGCTCGACAGAGGAGATGCGGTAGCGGTTGGCGATCTCGGGCAGGGCTTGGAACATGGCGTGGCGGTTGGTCATCACATAGGAGACGCCGGAGGGTGTGCGCACGTTGTCTTCCAAGACCCTGAACACGCCGTCGTTGTCGCGGATGAGGTCGATGCCGGAGACGTGGCAGCGCACCCCGTTAGGCGGGTTCACGTGCCCCATTACCCGGTGGTAGTGCGGCGAGGTGACGACGACCTTGCGCGGGATCACCCGATCGCGGAAGACCCGCCCTTCCCCGTAGACGTCAGCTAAGAACGCCTCGATGGCCTGTACACGCTGTGCGACCCCGGCCTCCAGGTGTTCCCATTCGTCGGCCAGGATCACGCGCGGGACGATGTCGAGCGGGAAGGGGTGTTCCTCACCGCCGAAGTCGAAGGTGACGCCTTGGTCGACGTAGGTGCTTTTTAGGTAGTCGGCGCGCGAGCGAACCTCGTCGGGGTCCATCTTGTTCACTCGGCGCAGCAGCCCGGCATAGGCGTCGCGAACCCCGTTCGGCCCCATTACTTCGTCGTAGGCCTCGCCGTAGCCGGTGTAGTTCTCGAATAGTGCGCTCACGCTTGTCAGCTTAGTGCTGACAAGTTTCAACGTCATCTCAATCTGGGAACGAGCGTCTTCCGACAGATCCCGCTACATTTTCGCCGTTTGCCAGCTTTTCCTCGCTGACCGGGGCCAGGGCCCTGCGGGGCAAGATGATCGTCTCGTCGCCCTCGTCATCGTCGTCGTCTTCATAGTCGTCGGGGACGATGGCCCTGCGTCCGAAGCGGAGCCTGGGCAGTACCTGGGTCTCTAGTGCGGCGTCGTAGAGGGTGGCCCAGCCGGGGACGAACAGCCCGATGAGGTAGACCAGCGGCAGCACGCCCGCCACTGCGATCACCAGCCAGGTCTCCCAGGAGAACGGGCCGAAGCACACCAAGATGGCCAGGGCGATGAACAGAATCGGCAGGCCGACCTTGAAGATGTTGCGCAGCAGCGCCTTACCAAACGAGATGCGGTGTCCGTGCTTGTCACCGACCACGATCTTGGCGACGCGCTTGCCGAAGGAGGCTTGCTTGGCACCGCCTTCAAGCACGGAGAGGGCCAGTACGGATGGGATGACGGCCAGCGCGGTGCAACACAGGAAGATGAGGGTGAAGTGATCGCGCCGTTCGTCCAGCATCAGGTAGCCGACGACGCCTTCCAGGGCGCAAAGGATGCACCACAGCGCCACCAGCAGCCAGTCCAATATCCCTGCAAGAACCCTGGCTTTCGTCATATCACCCCCGATTGTCTAGGCCCTACTCTAGTCGCTCGGCCAAATCATTTACCAAAATGCCCCTTTTGCCTAGCTCTTCTTTCCCACCGTCGAGAGCCGTCAGTACCCAAAGGCCCTGCTTCGTGATGGCGATGGTGTGCTCCCAGTGTGCGGCCGGGCCGCCGCGTTTGGTGCGCATCGTCCACTCGTCCGGGTCTTCAATCAACCAAGAAGAGCCGAGGGTGATGATCGGCTCGATGGCGATGGTCAGCCCATCCACAATGCGTATTCCCTTGCCAGGACGCCCATAATTGGGCACATCCGGATCCTCGTGCATCTCGTGCCCGATGCCGTGCCCGGTGAAGTCACGAACGATCGAGTAGCGGCGGTCGGAGCGCTTGATCGACGACTGGATGGCATGGCCGACATCGCCCAGCCTCTTGCCGACGGCCGCGGCGGCGATGCCGTCCCACATAGCCTTTTCGGTGGCTTGCGATAGTGCCTCACGTTCGGGTTCAGGGTTTCCCACCGAAAAGGTGATGGCCGAGTCTCCGTTCCACCCGTCCAAGACGGCCCCGAAGTCGATGGAGACGAGGTCGCCCTCTTCCAGCGGTTTGGAGTGCGGGATCCCGTGTACGACGACGTCATTGACGGAAATGCAGGTGACCGCCGGATAGGGTGGCAGGTTCAAGGTTGAACCGTATCCCTTGAAGGAGGAAACGGCTCCGGCTTCGGCCAGCATCCTGGCGGCCAGGGCGTCGAGCTCTTTGGGGGTGCGTCCGGGCTCGGCGTAGTCCCTTAGGGCCGCCAGGATCTGTCCGGTGACGAGCCCCGCCTTTCGCATGGCGAGGATCTCGTGTGGTTGCTTTGGGGTGAACACTTAGCTGAGCTTATCCAATGCTTGGCGGATTCGCTCGTCGACGGTCTCGACCGAGCCTTCGCCGTTGACCTCGATCAACAGCCCGCGCTCCTTGTAGACGTCCAAGAGCGGGTCGGTGGCTTCGTGGTAGACCTTCATGCGCTTGGCAATGGTCTCGGCGTTATCGTCCGAGCGCCCTTCGATGGCCGCGCGCTTGAGCAGCCGGGACTTGACGGTCTCCTCGTCAGCGACCAGGGAGATGACGGCGTCGAGCTTCTGGCCGCGCTCTTCGAGGTACTTATCGAGGGCGTGAACCTGCCCGATCGTGCGGGGGTAGCCGTCGAGCAGCCAGCCGTTTTGGGCGTCTTCCTTGCCCAGCCGATCGACGACGATGCGGTCGGTGACCTCGTCGGGCACGTACTGCCCGGCATCCATGAGGGCCTGCACCTCTTTGGCCAGCTCGGTGCTCTGGCCCTTCATCGCCCGGAACATGTCACCGGTCGAGATCGCGGGGATCTGGTAGTGCTCGGCGATGCCCTTGGCCTGGGTGCCTTTGCCGACCCCGGGAGGGCCCATGATTAGTAAACGCATTTTGTTACTCCTTCGTATTTGCTGGGGTCATCCTAATACTTTTGGATGCGCAAAGTCCCCCTGCCCATATGGACAGGGGGACTCCGTCGTCTGTGTGGCCGCTAGCGCAGGAACCCTTCGTAGTTGCGTTGCTGCAACTGGCTTTGGATCTGCTTGACCGTGTCCAGCCCGACGCCGACGATAATCAGAATCGAGGTGCCGCCGAACGGGAACTTCTGGTAGGTGCCGAAGATGATGAACGCCAGGATCGGGATCAGCGAGATGATCGCCAGGTACAAAGACCCAGGCCAGGTCAGGCGCGAGATCACGTACTTGAGGTATCTGGCCGTCGGCTCTCCAGCGCGCACGCCCGGGATGAAACCGCCGTACTTCTTCATGTTGTCGGCGATCTCCGTCGGGTTGAAGGTGATGGAGACGTAGAAGAAGCAGAAGGCGATGATCAGCAGCAGGTAGACGATGTTGTAGACCGGAGAGTCGTACTTCACCAGGTAGGTGTTGATCCACTCGACAACCGGGTTGACGTCACCGGCCATGAACTGCGAGATCAGCTGGGGGATGTACAGCAGCGAGGAGGCGAAGATGACCGGGATAACGCCCGATTGGTTCACCTTCAGCGGGATGTAGGTCGTCGAGCCGCCGATGAGCTTGCGGCCCACCATGCGCTTGGCGTACTGCACCGGGATGCGGCGCTGGCCCTGCTCGACGAAAATGACGCACGCCATCACGAGCAGGCCGACCGCCAGCGTCAGTGCGAAGTACAGCCATCCGGCCGCCTCGTTGGACTGCTGTTCCTTGATGCCCCAAAGGGAGGCGGGGAACTGGGCGGCTATCTGGGTGAAGATCATCACCGACATGCCGTTTCCGACGCCGCGCTCAGTCACCAGCTCGCCCATCCACATGATGACGCCGGTTCCGGCGGTCATGGTGAGGATCATGACGATGATGGTGAAGACGTCCTTGTTGTAGACGATTTCGGAGGAGCAGTTCTGGAAGATCGCCCCGTTGACGGCCATCGTCACGTAGGTGGTGGAGTTCAGCACCGCCAGCACCAAGGTGAGGTAACGGGTGTACTGGGTGATCTTCGTCTGTCCGGCCGCGCCTTCCTTCTTCAGCTTTTCCAGCCGGGGGATGACGACGGTGAGCAGCTGCAAGATGATCGACGCGGTGATGTACGGCATGATGCCGAGCGCGAAGATCGTCAGCTGCAGCATGGCCCCGCCGGAGAACAGGTTGATCATCGAGTAGATGCCTGCGTTCTCCCCTTCCAGAGCCGACGCTGCGCAGGCGCGCACGCCCACCATGTTGACGTTCGGCGTCGGGATGGCGGAGCCCAGACGGAACAGCGCAAGGATGAACAGTGTGAACAGCACCTTCTTGCGCAAGTCTGGCGTCCGGAAGACGTCAATGAATGCCGAGAGCATTTTCCTCCCAAAGTTGCGACAAGCTCCAGCCTATAACAGGCTGGAGCCTTGTCCCTTATAGCTGTACGGTCGAGCCGCCTGCAGCCTCGATTTTCGCCTTGGCGGATGCGGAGAACGCGTCGGCCGAGACGGTGACCGGCACGGAGATTTCCCCGGTGCCGAGGATCTTGACCAGCGAGCCGTCACGAACGGCGCCCTTGAGGATCAGATCCGCCGGGGTGACTTCGCCGCCCTCGGGATAGAGCTCGGCGATGCGGCCCACGTTGACGACCTGGTACTCGACGCGGAAGGGGTTCTTGAAGCCCTTCAGCTTCGGCAGGCGCATGTGCAGCGGCATCTGACCGCCCTCGAAGTTCGCCGGCACGTTCTTACGTGCTCCGGTGCCCTTGGTACCGCGGCCAGCGGTCTTGCCCTTGGAGCCTTCGCCGCGGCCCACGCGGGTCTTGGCGGTGTGCGCTCCGGGGGCCGGACGCAGGTGGTGGAGTTTGAGAGCCATTAGTTATACCTCCTCGACGGTGACCAGGTGCGAGACCGTGTTCACCATGCCCAGCACTTCCGGCCTGGCCTCGCGAACCACGCTCTGGCCGATCTTGCGCAGCCCGAGGGTCTGCAAGGTGGCCTTCTGGTTCTTGAGCCCGCCGACCGTGGATTTGATCTGCGTGATCTTGATTTGTGCAGTCTTCTTAGCCATTTACTTAGCCTGCGCTTTCGCTTCTTCCCTGGCGCGCAGCACGGCGGCCGGGGTGACGTCCTCGACGGGCAGCCCGCGGCGCTTGGCGACGTGCTCGGGCTCCTCAAGAGATTTGAGGGCGGCGACGGTCGCGTGCACCACGTTGATGGCGTTGTCGGAACCGAGGGACTTGGCCAGGACGTCGGAGATGCCTGCGCACTCCAGGACGGCGCGGGCCGAGCCTCCGGCAATGACGCCGGTACCGGGGGAAGCCGGGCGGAGCATCACGACGCCTGCGGCGCGTTCGCCCTGCACCGGGTGCGGGATGGTGGTGGCGACGCGCGGGACGGAGAAGAAGTTCTTCTTGGCTTCTTCGACGCCCTTGGCGATGGCCGCCGGCACTTCCTTGGCCTTGCCGTAGCCGACGCCGACCATGCCGTTGCCGTCTCCGACCACTACGAGAGCGGTGAAGGAGAAGCGACGGCCGCCCTTGACGACCTTGGCCACGCGGTTGATGGAGACGACGCGCTCGAGGTAATTGCTCTTCTCGCGATCGTCATGGCGGTTGTCGCGACGGTCGTCCCGACGCCCGCGGCGTTCTTCACGATTGTTGGTGGTAGCCACTGTTTCCTCTCCGCCTTAGAACTTCAGGCCTGCTTCGCGGGCGCTGTCGGCCAGGGCCGCGATACGTCCGTGGTATTGGTTGCCGGCCCGGTCGAAGACGACGTCTTCGATGCCCTTGGCCTTGGCACGGTCAGCGACGAGCTTGCCCACGGCCTTGGCCTGAGCGGACTTGTCGCCCTTGGCGGCGCGGACGTCAGCTTCCAGCGAGGAAGCCGAGGCGAGCGTGTTGCCGATCGAGTCGTCGATGATCTGGGCCACGATGTGCCGGTTGGAGCGGGTGACCACCAGGCGCGGGCGCTCGGGAGTTCCGAAGATGCGCTTGCGTCCGCGGATCTGACGGCGCTGCTTGGCGCGCTGCCTGTCGGCGAGCGACTTCGCGGGTTTTAGCGTGATAGCCATTTTTACTTACCAGCCTTTCCAGCCTTGCGGCGCACGTGTTCGCCTTGATACCGAACGCCCTTGCCCTTGTAGGGTTCCGGCGGGCGGATCTTGCGAATGTTGGCGGCGACCTCGCCCACCATCTGCTTGTCGATGCCCGAGACCGAGAAGCGGGTCTGGGTTTCGACCTCGAAGGAGATTCCCTCGGGGGCGTCGACGATCACGGGGTGCGAGAAGCCGAGGGCGAACTCCAACTGCTTGGGGCCCTTGGACTGCACGCGGTAGCCGACGCCGATGATTTCCAGCTTCTTCGAGTAGCCCTCGGTGACGCCGATGATCATGTTGTTGATTAGCGAGCGGGTCAGGCCGTGCAGTGCGCGGTTCTGGGACTCGTCGTTGGGGCGGGTGACCTTGAGCACGCCGTCTTCGAGCGCCACCTTGATGGGCTCGGAGACAGTGAGTGCGAGGGAGCCCTTGGGGCCTTTCACAGCCACGTCTTGGCCGTCGAGTTTGACGTCGACCCCGGCGGGCACTGTGATAGGCATTCTGCCGATTCTTGACATCAAATACTCCTTACCAGACGTAGGCGAGAACTTCGCCGCCGACCTTCTTGATCTTGGCTTCCTTATCGGTGAGCAGGCCCTGGGACGTCGAAATGATCGCGATCCCGAGGCCGCCGAGCACCTTCGGAAGTGCCGTGGACTTCGCGTAAACGCGCAGCCCCGGCTTGGAGATGCGCTTCAGGCCCGCCAGCGAGCGTTCGCGGTTCTGCCCGTACTTGAGCGTCACCTTGAGGGTCTTGCCGACCTCGCCCGCTTGGGGCTCCAGCACCTCGAAGTCCGAGATGTAGCCCTGGGTCTTGAGAATCTGCGCGATGCCGACCTTGATGTTCGAGTGCGGCATCGACGTGGATTCGTGGTACGCCTGATTGGCGTTGCGGAGCCTTGTGAGCATATCCGCGATTGGGTCAGTCATTGTCATTGACTTGTTTTCTCTTTCTCGCCCCGGTTTCGTTGCCGACCTGTGGCGGTTGTTTCTACCAGGAGGACTTCGTGACGCCCGGAAGCTCGCCGGCGTGGGCGAGCTCGCGCAGGCAGATGCGGCACAGGCCGAACGCGCGGTACACGGACTTGGGCCGACCGCAGCGGTTGCAGCGTGTGTACGCCCTGACGGCGAACTTGGGCTTGCGGGACTGCTTTACTTTTAGTGCTGTCTTCGCCATTTACTTGCTCTTCTTTCCGGTGTAGGCCTTGCGCTTGGCTTTCTTTTCCTCGGCGGCCTCTTGTTCGGGAGTGCGGAAGGGGAAGCCTAGCGCCTTGAGCAGCGCCCGGCCTTCGTCGTCCGTGGTGGCACTTGTCACGAAAGTGATGTCCATACCGCGGGTCTTGTCGATCTTGTCCTGGTCGATCTCGTGGAACATGACCTGTTCGGTGAGGCCGAAGGTGTAGTTGCCCCGGCCGTCGAACTGCTTGGCGGACAGGCCGCGGAAGTCACGGATGCGAGGCAACGCGGTGGAGAGCAGCCGGTCGGCAAACTCCCACATGCGATCGCCGCGGATAGTGACGTGGGCACCGATCGGCATCCCTTCACGCAGCTTGAACTGGGCGATGGACTTACGGGCGCGGGTCACTACCGGCTTCTGGCCGGTGATGGCGGCCAGGTCGGCGACCGCGTGGTCGATGACCTTGGAGTCGCGCGCGGCTTCGCCGACACCCATGTTCACCACGATCTTCTCAAGACCGGGGATCTGCATGACGTTCTTGTAGCCGAACTCCTTGAGGAGCTCCGGCACGATCTCGGAGCGGTACTTCTCCTTGAGTCTGGGGTTACCCATCTCAGATCTCCTTCCCAGTCTTGCGTGCGATGCGCACAGACCTCGTCGAGGCGTAGGTGGTGCCGTCGGGGCGGCGCTTCTCGACCTCGACGCGCTTGTAGCCGACGCGGGTCGGAACTTCCTTGCCGTCGACCTTCACCACGAGCTGGACGTTCGAGACGTCGATCGGGGCCTCGGTGGTGATGATGCCGCCGGGGGTGGCCTGGCGGGTCTGCGTGTTGGGCTGCTCCTTGCGGTGCTTCTTCACCACGTTGACGCCCTGAACGGTTACCTTGCCGCGCTCGGTGTCGACGGCGATGATTTCGCCCTTGCGACCCTTGTCCTTGCCAGCGATGACCACGACGCGGTCACCCTTCTTCACGTGCAGTTTCATTTACAGAACCTCCGGTGCCAGCGAGATGATGCGCATGTACTTCTTCTCGCGCAGCTCGCGGCCGACCGGGCCGAAGATACGCGTTCCGCGCGGGTCGCCGTCGCCCTTGAGGATGACGGCGGCATTCTCGTCGAACTTGATGTACGAGCCGTCGGCGCGGCGGGTGGGCTTGACGGTGCGGACGATGACGGCCTTGACGACCTCGCCCTTCTTGACGTTGCCGCCCGGGATCGCGTCCTTGACCGTGGCGACGATCATGTCGCCAAGGCCGGCATAACGGCGCTTGGAGCCGCCGAGCACGCGGATGCACAGGAGTTCCTTAGCACCGGTGTTGTCAGCGACCTTGAGCCTGCTTTCTTGCTGAATCACTTGGCCTTCTCCACAATCTCTACGAGCCTCCAGCGCTTGGTGCGGGAGGTGGGGCGCGTCTCCATGACGCGCACGCGGTCGCCGATACCAGCCGTGTTGCCCTCATCGTGGGCCTTCAGGCGGCGGGACTTGGTGATGATCTTCCCGTACAGCGGGTGCTTTGCACGCAGCTCGACGGCCACCACGATCGTCTTATCCATCTTGTCGGAGACGACGACGCCCTCACGGACGCGCCTCGTCGACGTTCTAGTTTCACTCATTATTCAGATACCTCGTCAGGATCGGGGACAATGCCGAGATTGCGTTCCTGCAGGACGGTGTAGATGCGGGCGATTTCTTTCTTCGCTTCGCGCAGGCGTCCGTGGGACTCAAGCTGGCCGGTGGCGGAGGCGAAACGAAGTCCGAAGAGCTCTTCCTTCAGTTCAACGACCTTCGCGTTCAACTCGTCGCGGCTCATGTCGCGCAGCTGGGATGCAGTAAGTTTTGCCATCACTCGCCAATCTCTCGCTTGATGAAACGTGCCTTGAAAGGCAGTTTGTGGATCGCCAGGCGCATTGCCTCGCGTGCGACCTCTTCGCTGACGCCGGAGAGCTCGAACAGCACGCGGCCGGGCTTGACGTTGGCAACCCACCATTCGGGGGAGCCCTTGCCCGAACCCATGCGGGTCTCGGCCGGCTTCTTGGTCAGCGGACGGTCGGGGTAGACATTGATCCACACCTTGCCGCCGCGCTTGATGTGACGGGTCATGGCGATACGGGCGCTCTCAATCTGGCGGTTGGTCAGATAGGAGGGCTCCAGGGCCTGGATGCCGTAATCGCCGAAGGCCAGTTTCGTGCCGCCCTTAGCAACGCCCGAACGCTTCGGGTGGTGCTGCTTGCGGTGCTTCAGTCTGCGGGGAATCAACATGGTTATGCACCTGCCTGTTCGGTCTCAGGGGCCTGGGCCGCCTGCTCTTGACGACGACGGCCGCCGCGGTCTCCTCCGCGGCGCGGGCCGCGGGAAGGACGCTGACGCCCGGAAGCGGTCTCGCGGGCCAGCTTGGTGGCCTTGCGTTCCTGCGCGTTACCGGACAGGTCGCCCTTGTAGATCCACACCTTCACGCCGATGCGACCGAACGTCGTTCGGGCCTCGTAGAACCCGTAGTCGATGTCGGCGCGCAGCGTGTGCAGCGGGACGCGGCCTTCGCGGTAGAACTCGGAGCGGCTCATTTCGGCACCGCCCAGACGGCCGGAGCACTGAATCCGGATGCCGAGGGCACCGGCACGCATTGCAGACTGCTGGGCCTTCTTCATCGCACGGCGGAAGGCCACGCGGGCGCCGAGCTGTTCGGCAATCCCCTGCGCGACGAGCTGTGCGTCCGTCTCGGGGTTCTTCACTTCGAGGATGTTCAGCTGAACCTGCTTGCCGGAGAGCTTCTCCAGGTCGGCGCGGACGCGCTCCGCCTCGGCGCCGTTGCGCCCGATGACGATACCCGGGCGGGCAGCGTGGAGGAAGATCGTGATGCGCTCGCCGCGGCGCTCGATCTCGATGGACGAGATTCCGGCGCGCTCGAGGTTCTTGTTGAGGAAGTTGCGAATCTTCACATCTTCGTCGACCAGCTTGGCGTAGTCCTTGTCGGCGAACCAGCGGGTCTTGTGCTCAGTGGTGATCCCAAGACGGAAACCGTTGGGATTTACTTTCTGCCCCATTTAGCTTTCCTTCCTGGGCTCTACAACGACGGTGATGTGGCTGGCGCGCTTGTTGATGCGATCCGCGCGGCCCTTGGCACGCGGGCGGATGCGGCGCAGCGTCATGCCCTCATCGACGAAGATCTGGGAGATGTAGAGCTGGTCTTGGCGCAGCCCTTCAGTCTCGGAGGCGTTGGCGGCGGCGGATGCCACCACCTTGGCGACGGGTTCGGAGGCGGCCTGCGGCGCGAACTTCAGCACGTCGAGGGCATCCTTCACGTCCATGCCGCGCACGACGTCCACCACACGGCGAACCTTCGTCGCGGACATGCGCACGTGGCGTGCGATCGCGTAGGAGCCAGGACGCTCGCCGAGCAGCGCGGCGCGGCGCGTGGGCCTATCTGTCTTGCTCATCAACTTCCTCCTAGCGCCTGCGCGCTTTCTTGTCGTCCTTCACGTGGCCGCGATATGTGCGGGTCGGCGCGAACTCGCCGAGCTTGTGGCCGATCATGGATTCGGTGATGAACACCGGCACATGCTTGCGGCCGTCGTGTACGGCGATGGTGTGGCCGATCATGTCCGGAACCACCATCGAGCGGCGGCTCCAGGTCTTGATGACCTGCTTGCTATTCGTCTCGTTCTGGTTGTCCACCTTCTTTTGCAGGTGTTCATCCACGAACGGGCCCTTCTTCAGGCTACGAGGCATCTTTCACTTCCCTACTTACGCTTCTTACCGGAGCGGCGGCGACGGACGATCAGCTTGCTCGACGCCTTGTTCTTGTCGCGGGTCCGGCCCTCGGGCTTGCCCCACTTGGAAACCGGGTGACGTCCACCGGACGACTTGCCTTCGCCACCGCCCATGGGGTGGTCGATCGGGTTCATAGCAACACCGCGGACGGTCGGGCGAACGCCCTTCCAGCGCATACGGCCGGCCTTGCCCCAGTTGATGTTCGACTGTTCGGCGTTGCCGACCTCGCCGACGGTTGCGCGGCAGCGGACGTCGACCATGCGCATTTCACCAGAAGGCAGACGCAAGGTGGCGTACCTGCCTTCGCGAGCGATCAGCTGGATGCGGGCACCGGCAGAGCGGCCGAGCTTGGCACCGCCGCCGGGGCGCATTTCCACGGCGTGCACGACAGTGCCGACCGGGATGTTGCGAAGCGGCAGGTTGTTGCCGACCTTGATGTCGGCCTCAGCACCGGACTCGATGCGGTCGCCCTGCTTCAAGCCGTCGGGGGCGATGATGTAACGCTTCTCCCCGTCGAGGTAGTGCAGCAGCGCGATGCGGGCGGTGCGGTTCGGGTCGTACTCGATGTGAGCGACCTTGGCCTCCACGCCGTCCTTGTCGTAGCGCTTGAAATCGATGACGCGGTAGGCCTGCTTGTGGCCGCCGCCGATGTGGCGGGTGGTGATGCGCCCTTGGTTGTTACGACCGCCGGTCTTGGGCTTGGCCCTAAGCAGCGACTTCTCGGGGGTGGAGCGGGTGATCTCCACGAAGTCTGCTACCGAGGCGCCGCGCTGGCCCGGAGTGGTCGGCTTGAGTTTACGAATTCCCATTGCTTACTCCTAGTTGGCCAGGGGGCCCTGGAAGATGTCGATGCGGTCGCCCTCGCGCACGCTGACGATGGCGCGCTTGGTGGCCTTTTGCTGTCCCCAGCCGTAGCGGGTACGGCGGCGCTTGCCTTGACGGTTCGCGGTGTTGACAGCGGTGACCTTGACGCCGAAGACCTGCTCGACCGCGATCTTGATCTCGGTCTTGTTGGCGCTTGGCGAGACAAGGAACGTGTACTTGTTCTCATCGAGAAGGCCGTAGGTCTTCTCAGAGCTGACGGGCGCGAGCAGGATGTCTCGCGGATCCCTGATCTTCAGTGGGGCGCTCACTTGGACTCCTCAGTCTTTTCGGCCTCGGCTTCTGCCTTCGGCTCTTCGGCTTCGGCCTTGTCCTCGGCCTTCTCAGCCTTGGGCTTGGCGGCCTTCTTCTTCGGCTTCTCTTCGGCGCCTTCGGACTTGGCCTTCTTGGCCGTCTTCTTTTCGGCCTTGGGCTTGTCCTCGATCTCAACGCCGGTGAACTCGGTGTACGCCGCCTTGGTGAAGACGATGTCGTCGGCATCCAGCACGTCGTAGGTGTTGAGCTGGTCGACGGTGATCGGGTGCACGGTCGGGACGTTGCGCAGGGACATCCACGCGGCGTCCTCTTCGCGGGTCAGAACCACGAGCAGCTTGTTGCCGTACAGATCGCCGAGGGCCTTGACGGCTTCCTTGGTCGAAATCTTCTCGCCGACAATCTCGGAGATGATGTGCAAGCGCTCGTCGCGTGCGCGGTCGGACAGGGCACCCTTCAGGGCCGCCTGGATCATCTTCTTGGGGGTGCGCTGGGCGTAGGAGCGCGGCTGCGGACCGTGGACGGTGCCGCCGCCGACCCACTGCGGGGCGCGGCGCGAACCCTGACGGGCGCGGCCGGTGCCCTTCTGGCGCCACGGCTTTGCGCCGCCGCCAGCAACCTCGCCGCGCGTCTTCGTCTTGTGCGTACCCTGGCGGGCGGCAGCAAGCTGCGCTACGACGACCTGGTGGATCAGCGGGACGTTCGTCTGGACGTCGAAGATCTCGGCGGGCACTTCAGCAACGGCCTTGGTGTCCATTAGTTGGAGAGTTCCCATGGTTAGGCTCCCTTCTGCGCGTTGCGCACGACCAGGAGCGCGCCCTTGGGGCCGGGCACGGAGCCCTTGACCAGGATCAGGCCCTTGTCGGTGTCGACGGAGTGGACGGTGAGGTTTTGCACGGTGACCTTGTCAACGCCCATGCGGCCGGCCATGCGCGTGCCCTTGAAGACACGGGCAGGGGTGGCGCAGGCGCCGATGGAACCCGGAGAGCGGTGCTTGCGGTGCACACCGTGGGTGGCGCGCAGGCCGCCGAAGCCGTGACGCTTCATTACGCCCGCGGTGCCCTTGCCCTTGGTAACGCCGGTCACGTCGACCGTCTCGCCGCCGGCGAAGATGTCAACGCCGATCTCCTGGCCCAAGGTGTAGTCGGAGGCATTCGAGGTGCGGAGCTCGACCAGGTGCTTCCTGGGAGTTACATCCGCCTTCGCGAAGTGGCCCGCTTCGGGCTTGTTTACGGACTTGGCTTTCACTGCGCCGAATCCGAGCTGGATGGCGGTGTAGCCGTCTTTGTCCTCGGTGCGGATCTGGGTGACGACGTTGGTGTCGGCCAAGATCACGGTGACCGGAATGACTTTGTTGTTTTCATCCCACAGCTGGGTCATACCCAGCTTGGTGCCCAGAAGGCCTTTGATCTCTTTGCTCATATCAGGCCTCACGGGAGTTTGATGTTGATGTCGACCCCGGCCGGCAGGTCGAGGCGCATCAGCGAGTCGATCGTCTTCGGGTTGGGGTTGAGGATGTCAATGAGACGCTTGTGCGTGCGCTTCTCGAAATGTTCCCGCGAATCCTTGTATTTGTGCGGGGAACGAATCACGCAGTACACGTTTTTTTCTGTGGGCAGCGGCAGGGGGCCTGCTACCTTCGCACCGGTACGAGTCACGATGTCGACGATTTTCTTCGCCGAGGAGTCGATTACCTCGTGGTCGTATGCCCGGAGCTTGATTCGGATTTTGTCATCCGCCACTTCGAACGTTCCTTCTCTTAGTCTTCCTGCTCCCGTGCCAGCATCTGCCCGAGAGCTTGTCACTCCGTAGTACGCTGCCGGGCGTGTCGGGGCTGTTTGGGCCGCGCATATCTCACAACTTCAATCGGTTGAGGGCTACGGTAGGGCCCGGCACCCGAGGCGCCAGACTAACCTCCAGGCGTTCGCCTGTCGGAGCAACCTGTATATCTTTGCACAGAGGTAGCAATCAATCAAATCTGAAAATTCCCTCCCCAACCCGCCGATTTCGGGCTTTGGGGCTGCTTGTAACGGGCAGAAAGGAGTTCTCATGAGTATTGAGATTCAAGAACGCAGGCTCTTCCGTCCGCTGGCCGTCCCGTCGGTGCCGCCGACCCAGCCGCCCCTGTGGACGCCCGAACCCAGAAAGCCGGTCACTCCCCCGGCTCCCAAGCATCGACGTCTGGCGCTGGCCTTCACCGTGGCTCTGGTCGAGGCGCTCGCCGGGGAAAGATCGACGACCCAGCTGCTGCAGTGGTGCCCGCTCCAGCTGCTCGACGTCGTGCGCAAGCTCGCCGCCTCCCCCGCCACCCGCGGGCTCAAGGTCGTGAACGTCACCCACCAAGAGCCCGGTGACGAGGCACTGGAGATCGCGGCGACGGTGAACTTGCGCGGACGAGCGGGGGTACTGGCCCTGCGGCTCTCCCGAGCTACCGGACAATGGCAGTGCACCCGTTTCGAGTTCGCGATCGGCTCGCGCCGGATCTCCGCGTCCTCGTTCGGGATGGTTCGCTCTACTCGTTCACGAATCGGCGCAGCCGCTCCAGCGAGGAGGCCTTACCAAGCAGCTCCATCGATTCGAACAGCGGCGGCGTGACGCGCTGGCCGGTGATCCCGACGCGCACCGGGCCGAAGGCGAACTTGGGTTTGATACCCATGCCCTCGACGAGCTTTTCGCGCAAGATGCCCTGGATTGCCTCGGCAGAGAACGACTCGAGCCCATCGAGCGCGTCGATGGCCGCCGAAACCACCTCTTTCCAGTTTTCGGGCAGAGTCTTGCGGGCGTCGTCCTCGATCACGATCTGATCGTCGGCGGTGAACAGGAAGCCGAGCTTGGGCAGGGCGTCGTTGAGCGTAACCAGGCGCTCTTGGATGATCGGCACGGCATCAGTGAGCAGTTTGGCCTTCTGCGGATCGGCGGGTGTGGGCCACTGCCCCGTCCACTGCAGGTGTTCGATGATGCGCTCGGCCAGCTGAGCCGGTTCCAGGGAGCGGATGTAGAACCCGTTCATCCAATCGAGCTTCTTGAGATCGAATACCGGGCCGACCGTGGAGACCTTCGCCCAGTCGAAGTTCTCGACGAAATCGTCGAAGCTGGAGATCTCGTGGTCGTCGTCGGCAGGCGGGTAGCCCAGCAGCTGCAGGAAGTTGCGCAGCGCCTCGGGCAGGTAGCCCTGCTCGCGGAACCAGGCGAGCCTGGCCGCCGGGTTCTTGCGCTTGGAGATCTTGGAGTGGTCGGTGTTGCGCAGCAGCGGCATGTGGGCGAACTGCGGCGGGGTGAGGCCGAGCCACTTGTAGAGCTGGAGGTGCTTGGGCGTCGACGAAATCCACTCTTCGCCGCGCACCACGTGGGTGATGCCCATCAGGTGGTCGTCGACCACGACGGCCATGTGGTAGGTGGGGAAGCCGTCGGCCTTGAGGATCACCTGGTCGTCGGGCATAGGGGCGGAAATCTCACCGCGAATAAGATCGGTGAAGGTTAACTCGATGTCCTCTGGTACCAACATGCGCACAACAGGGGTGGGCGTGAATCCGGGCAGCTTCTCGCGCTCCTCGCGGCTCATCCCGTAGCAAAGTCGGTCGTAGCCGGTCTTCGACTGTTTGCTTGCCTGCTGTTCCTCGCGCAGCTTAGCCAGGCGCTCTTGCGAACACCAGCAGTAGTAGGCATGGCCGTCGGCGATGAGCTTGTCGACGAACGGCTTATAGGTCTCCAGCCGCTCGGACTGCCGGTATGGCGCATAGGGGCCGCCGACGTCGGGGCCCTCGTCCCAGGGCAGCCCCAGCCAGCGCAGAAGTTCGAAGATCTGCTTCTCAGAGCCCTCGATGTAGCGGTTCCGGTCGGTGTCTTCGATCCTGAGGACGAACTGGCCTCCGGTCTTGCGGGCATAGGCCAGGTTGAACAGTGCCATATATGCGGTTCCGACATGGGGATCGCCGGTGGGCGAGGGTGCGACGCGCAGACGCGCTGGTGTTTGGGAAGTGCTCATAACCCGCCGATCCTATCAATCCGACTTCTTGCCCAGCCAGCCGTTGGGGGCCAGCTCCCAGTGGATGATGGGAATCCAAGTAACGAACGCGATGATGAGCAGCGTCGGCTCGGGCTGCATCATATTCGGATAGCGCCAGCGCAGGAGCACCAGCGCGGCGAGCACGAGGCAGGCTATGGAGACTTCGGCTACGGAGGCGACTGGCACGTGGCCGTCGAGATAGTGGAAGAGGGCGAAGACCAAGATGTAGTAGACGGCCAGCGCCACGCACAGCACCAGCGTTGAGGATCCGGGGTGGGGCGCGATGGCCCCTTCGACCGGCTCGACGCCGGTTTCGTACTGCATCGACATGGCCATCAGGTGCAGCCCGGCCCCCACCGCGGCGATCGAGCCGTACAAGGGGATGTGCCCGTAGGCCCAGGCAAACACGCGGTTGCGGTGGGAGGCGACCAGCTGGGCCGAGGGCATGGCGAAGTACAGCCACCACAGTCCCATCGTCAGCGAAATGCCGGTGGCGGTGACGACCACCACCTGCAGTACGTCCGAGTTGAGGCTCATAAGCTCCTGAACGGTTTTCACCAGTCCGCTTATGCCCTCCCCCAGTGCGATCAGGGCCAGCAGCCCGTAGCGCTCGGCGATATGGTGCGGATGCCAGGGCGTGCGCCCGCGCTTGGTTTCGGCGATGTAGGGCACCAGCATCTCGAACGCGTAAATGCCGACGATCAGCACGATCCAGATGTGGAACGGCAGGTCGGAGAAGGCGAGCAGAATCCAGAAAATCTGGGCCAGCGTGATGCCGCAGATGTAGACGCGGATGGTTGGCCTGCGTTTGACGTCGTTTATGTAGGCTCGGATCCACAGCCCTACGAGGGCCAGGCGCATCACCACGTAGCCGACCACCACCAGCCGCTCGTTGAGCGAGCCCTCTTCCAGCGATTCGAAGAGCGCGGGCAGGCCCAAAGCGATGATGATGACCCCGGTCATCTGGGCGATGACGGCCAGGCGCATGAGGACGTCGTCGGTGTCGTAGGCCGAAGAGAACCAGGTGAAGTTGATCCAGCACCAGCAGGTGGCGTAGATGGCCAGTGTGAACGCCAGTATCGCGCTGAGGTGCCCCTGGGCGAGCTGTTCGGCGAGTTGATCGGCCGCCACCGCAAAGGCGACGACCAGCGTCAGGTCATACAACAACTCCAGCGGGGAGGCAGCCCGACCGATCTCGTCGGGGCTGCGCCCGGTCATCGGCTTTATCGGGTGACGTCGGATCTGCATAGCCCCGAGCATATTGCGAGACTTGAGTTAAACGCACTCAGCCGCCCCGGAGGGCGGCTGAGCAGTGAAGTACTAGGTACTACTTGATGATCTTCGTCACACGACCGGCACCGACGGTGCGGCCGCCCTCGCGAATGGCGAACTGAAGGCCATCTTCCATGGCGATCGGCTTGTTCAGGTGAACCGTCATGTCGGTGTTGTCGCCAGGCATGACCATGTCGGTGCCCTCGGGGAGCTGCACGACGCCGGTCACGTCAGTGGTACGGAAGTAGAACTGAGGCGAGTAGTGGGAGAAGAACGGCTTGTGACGGCCACCCTCTTCCTTGGTCAGGACGTAGACGTTGCCCTCGAAGTCGGTGTGAGGCGTCGTGGAGCCGGGCTTGGTAACGACCATGCCGCGCTCGACCTCGTCCTTCTTCGTGCCGCGGAGCAGCAGGCCGACGTTCTCGCCTGCACGACCCTCGTCGAGGATCTTGCGGAACATCTCCACACCGGTGATGGTGGTGTTGAGCTTCTCCGGCTTGATGCCGATGATCTCGACCTGCTCGCCGGTCTTGATGATGCCGCGCTCAATACGGCCGGTCACGACGGTGCCGCGGCCGGTGATGGTGAACACGTCTTCGATCGGCATGAGGAACGGCTTATCCAGCTCGCGCTCAGGCTGCGGGATGTACTCGTCGACAGCGTCCATGAGCTCGAGGATGGAGGGGGTCCACTCCGGGTCGCCATTCATGGCCGGGTAGGCGGCGACGTGCACGACGGGGCAGTTGTCGCCGTCGAACTCCTGCTGGTTGAGCAGGTCGCGAACCTCGAGCTCGACGAGCTCGACCATGTCCTTGCCCAGCTCTTCGTAGGCGATGTCGCACTTGTTCAGGGCCACGACGATAGCGGGGACGCCGACCTGGCGGGCGAGCAGCACGTGCTCGCGGGTCTGCGGCATCGGGCCGTCGGTGGCGGCGACCACGAGGATCGCGCCGTCCATCTGGGCAGCACCGGTGATCATGTTCTTCACATAGTCAGCGTGTCCGGGGCAGTCCACGTGAGCGTAGTGACGCTTCTCGGTCTCGTACTCAACGTGAGCGATGGAGATGGTGATACCGCGCTGGCGCTCTTCCGGGGCCTTGTCGATCATGTCGAAGGCGGAAACTGCGTTCAGGTCAGGGTACTTGTCGTGGAGCACCTTCGTAATCGCCGCGGTGAGCGTCGTCTTGCCGTGGTCGATGTGCCCGATGGTGCCGATGTTACAGTGCGGCTTAGTACGCTCGAACTTGGCCTTTGCCACTTGGGCTCCTTTTCTTTGTGTTCATTCTGGACGCCCTGCCCAGAATGTTGTTGGTTAGTTTGACTACCTGGTCGCCCGAGGGCATAACCAAATGTCAAGTTTGGTGCATCCCGGGCGCATAGTCAAACCGGCCAGCCCCGGGTTTTATTCCTTATGACGCTTGAGTGCGCCCCTTCTCAATGATCTCGTCGGCGACGGACTTCGGCACTTCCCCGTAGGAGTCGAACTCCATGGAGTAGTTGGCCTGGCCGGAGGTCTTCGAACGAAGATCGCCAACGTAACCGAACATCTCAGACAGCGGGACGACGGCCGTCACGACTTGGGAGCCGTGGGCCTCCGACATGCCGCGCACGGAGCCGCGGCGGGAGTTGATGTCGCCGATCACCGTGCCGAGGTATTCCTCGGGGGTGGTGACCTCGACGGCCATTAGCGGCTCCAGCAGCGCAGGATCGGCTTTGCGGGCGGCCTCTTTGAAGGCCATCGTTCCGGCGATCTTGAACGCGAGCTCCGAAGAGTCGACGTCGTGGTAGGCGCCGTCGAGCAGCGTCACCTTGACGTCCTCAACCGGGAAGCCTGCCAGCGGGCCGAAGGCCATGGCCTCCTGAATGCCCTGGTCAACCGAGGGAATGTATTCCTTCGGGATGCGGCCGCCTGTGACGGCGTTGACGAACTCGTAGCCGGTACCCAGTTCCTGGGGCTCGACCTTGATGAGCACCTTGCCATACTGGCCGGAGCCGCCGGACTGCTTCTTGTGCGTGTATTCGTACTTCTCGACGGTCTTGCGCAGGGTTTCGCGGTAGGCGACCTGCGGCTTGCCGATGTTGGCCTCGACGCGGAACTCGCGCTTCATGCGGTCAATCAGGATCTCCAGGTGGAGCTCGCCCATACCGGCGATGATCGTCTGGCCGGTCTCTTCGTCGGTGTGGACGCGGAAGGTCGGGTCTTCTTCAGCGAGGCGCTGGATGGCCGCGGACAGCTTCTCCTGGTCGGACTTGGTCTTCGGCTCGATGGCCTGCTCGATAACCGGTGCCGGGAACTCCATGGACTCCAGGACGATCGGCTCTGCAGGATCGCACAGCGTTTCACCGGTGGTGGTGTCTTTCAGACCCATTACCGCGCAGATCATGCCGGCGCCGATCGATTCGATCTCTTCGCGCTTGTTGGCGTGCATCTGGTAGATCTTGCCGATGCGCTCCTTGCGCTGCTTGTTGGAGTTCAGCACCTGCTGGCCGGTCTTGAGTCGGCCCGAGTAGATGCGGATGTAGGTCAGCTTGCCCAGGTGCGGGTCGGCAGCGATCTTGAACGCCAAGATGGCCAGCGGCTCGTCCTCTGACGGGTGACGCTCCAGCTCGATCTCCTGAGACTTCGGGGAGAAGCCCTTGATAGCCGGGATGTCGATCGGGGAAGGCAGGTAGTCGATCACCGCGTCGAGCAGGGGCTGGACGCCCTTGTTCTTGAACGCGGTGCCGCACAGCACGGCCGTCACCTTGTTAGCCAGGACGGCGCGGCGCAGGGCGGCCTTGATCTGTTCGACGGTGACCTCGGTGCCCTCTTCCTCGGCCATCAGCCAAGCCTCGGCGAACTCGTCGTCGTTGTCGGCGAGCACCTGGATCAGCTCTTCGCGGGCCTCGGCGGCACGCTCGGCCAGCTCGGCTGGGATCTCTTCGACGGTGTAGTCCTCGCCCATCTTCGTCTCGCCGCGCCAGGTGAGGGCGCGCTGCTTGATCAGATCGACGACGCCCAGGAAGTCAGCCTCGGCACCGATCGGGAGCTGCACGACGGCGGTGGTCGCGTTCAGGCGTTCCTTGATCGTCTTGACGCAGTAGTCGAAGGACGCACCCGTGCGGTCGAGCTTGTTGACGAAGCAGATGCGCGGGACGTTGTACTTGGTGGCCTGACGCCACACTGTCTGGGACTGGGGCTCCACACCGGCGACGCCGTCGAAGACCGCCTCAGCACCGTCGAGCACACGCTAGGAGCGCTCCACCTCGACGGTGAAGTCGTCGTGCCCTGGGGTGTCGATGATGTTGATCTGGTGATCTTTCCAGAATGCGGTGGTCGCGGCCGAGGTGATGGTGATGCCGCGCTCTTGCTCTTGCTCCATCCAGTCCATGGTGGCAGCGCCGTCATGAACCTCGCCGATCTTGTAGTTGATACCCGTGTAGAACAGGATGCGTTCTGTGGTGGTGGTCTTGCCGGCGTCGATGTGCGCCATGATGCCGATGTTGCGGACCTTGGTCAGGTCGGTTTCAAGGGTGACTGCCATATGTCTTTTCTTTCGTTCCTCTAACACAAGAAAGCGAGCCTCACCCTGGGCAGGGTTCAGGCTCGCTTCATTGTCAAATCACCAACGGTAGTGGGCGAAGGCGCGGTTGGCCTCGGCCATCTTGTGGGTGTCTTCGCGTTTCTTGACTGCGGTGCCCAAGCCGTTGGAGGCGTCGAGCAGTTCGTTGCGCAGACGATCGGTCATCGTCTTCTCGTTGCGGTTACGCGCGGCGGTGATCAGCCAGCGCATGGCCAGCGTGGTGGCGCGGGCGGGCTTGACCTCGACGGGAACCTGGTAGGTGGCGCCGCCGACGCGGCGGGACTTGACCTCGAGGGCCGGGCGGATGTTGTCCAGGGCCTTCTTCAGGGTCTGAATCGGGTCGACGCCGGTCTTCTCGCGGGTGCCCTCAAGGGCGCCGTAGACGATGGACTGGGCGACGGTCTTCTTGCCGTCGAGCAGGATCTTGGAAACCAGCTGAGAGACCAGCGGAGATCCGTAGACCGGATCGAGGACGACTGGACGCTTGGGTGCCGGGCCTTTCCTTGGCATTTACTTCTCCTTCTTCGCGCCGTAGCGGCTGCGGGCCTGTTTGCGGCCCTTGACGCCCTGCGTGTCGAGGGAGCCGCGGATGATCTTGTAACGCACGCCCGGCAGATCCTTCACACGGCCTCCGCGCACGAGCACCATGGAGTGCTCCTGCAGGTTGTGGCCGACGCCGGGAATGTAAGCCGTGACTTCCACCTGCGAGGACAGGCGGACACGTGCCACCTTGCGCAGAGCCGAGTTCGGCTTCTTGGGGGTGGTGGTGTAGACGCGGGTGCAAACGCCCCGGCGCTGGGGCGAACCTTTGAGCGCGGGCGTCTTAGACTTGCTGACTTTGTCAGTGCGGCCCTTCCGGACCAACTGCTGAATAGTAGGCACTCGCTTCTTACTCTTTCTCTCAGGCCGCATGGGTTTCATGCGGCGCACTGTGATTGCGGCGGGCGCGCTAAGGCGCGAGCCAATGGAAGAGCCTATCTTGCGATCGGCTCAAAATCAAAAGCGGTCGGGCTCCAGGGAAGCGGTTTGGGCCGCTCGGCTGGGCCGGGTTCGTATCTTACCCCGGCTTTGGGAGGGAATCTTCCCCAGCAACGCCGCCACATCACTCGTTCTTCCTTTCCAGAATCCCCCC
>JAISTE010000034.1 GCA_031272825.1 Propionibacteriaceae bacterium
ACCCGGCCGAGGCATCAGGCCCCGCCGCCCGGTCCTGCGACTCCGGCGCTGGCGCGCCTCCGCGCAGGATGACGTGTTCCTCGCCAAGGCCGCGGGACCCGACACCTCCACCTCACCCAACGCCCCGGCCTCCCCGGCTCCGCCGGGGCGTCGCCGGAGGCGACGGATTCAAGAGCGCGGAATTCTGATCTTCACAGCCGGACGAACCCCGCCGGCGGCACCGGCGACACGGCCAGAGACGTAAACGTAGCCGTCGAAGTCCGTCCTCATCGCGTAGCCGCGGCTGTCGCCGGGAGAACGCAACCACCACCACCACGGCGCCCCGTCATGACGAAAGACCACTTTGCTTGCATCGTCACTGGAAAAGAACTGGTCGACGTCGCTGCGTTTGAGAAGAAAGACCTTGTCCCATGTGTTGGGACCGCCCGGGGTGCCAAAACGTGGGGTGTCCGGGTTGTCGTTCTCGGTTTCCACAATCAAAGCGGCGAATTCGGCCGGGAGACTCTGATAGAACTCACCGTTCAGCCACTTCCTCAGAGAGCAGCGGCTCCACACGATGTCTGTGAACTCGTCGTGGTAGGCCCGATATGCGACAAGATTCTCCGACAAGAGCAGTGCGGTGCCCTCCTGCTCGCTTGTTTCCAACACGCGCCACACGTTCCCGCCCAGCAACACCTTCTCGCCGGTGAGAATGGTTTCCGAGGTCGCCCCCCGAGGGACGAGCCGAACAGGCAGACTAACCTGACGCAAGCCCCCCCGTGACGCCCGCCAGCGATAGTTGAGAACAATCGTGTTGACTGCTTGGTCGTCTCCTTGGAACCACCGGGCCATGGTGGCGAGTTCGCGCCGTCCATCGGCTTCAGTCAGGGACTGGCCGAGGAAATCGAGTGTCTCATTACTGGGCGTCCGCATCGACCACCGTGCCGGCGCATTATGCTTCAAGGCCTGAAGCAGATACTCCGACAAGAAGAACTCCTGCAGCGATGTGTGGGCGAAGCCGAAGGCGCCCTCGGTCTCCGTGAGGTCGACGCGGCTCAAGAGCGTGGCCGTGCGGAGGTCGGCGTCCAGCTTGTCCTGCCACGCCTGCGGATCTTTGTCAATCTGCGGGCCATAAACCGCGTCCCAGTAAGACTGTTCCGGCCCCCACCTGGCGACCCACTCCTGCAGCTTGGACACCGGTAACTCGGTCTTTCCCTGACGCCACAATTCGGCCGCCAGCTCTCGAGCCAAGTCGAATTTGTGATTGGCATAAAGGCGCTTCCTGCCAACATCATTGGCGAGCCATTTCCGGGCAAACTCTCGGTACAATGTGGCCCCGAGAACCGGCTTACCCTGGTCCTGCAATGCCTCGATCTCGGGCAGCGCTCGGACCACCAGGTCCAATGTGAACGGCCGTCGCGTCAGACCAGCCAGGTCGTGAACGCTCTGGATCATCTTCTCCACCCGATGGACATCGCCTTGGGGAAGGGCCGCCGCGAAGTAGGCCAGGATCTGGTCGTCACTCAAGGGCAACAACTGCCGCGCCCGGAACGGCCGCGCTGCCAAGACCGGTTGGTCGAGCATCTCCCGAGAACTCGGGAAGAACTGCGTCCGAGCGGTGATGACCACCCGTGGCTCCCTGCCAGCGGCGCCCGCCTCACGGTCTAGAACGGACAACAACCGCTTCGTCAGTTCCTTGCGTTTATCGTCCTGGAGTTTGACGAGAACCTCGTCCAGCCCGTCCCAGATGACGATGCCGCCCTCGCCGACCCAGCGCCGGAAGTCGTCCGGGGTCACTTGTCCCTCCCGGTTCGGCGCACCCTCCAGGCATTGCCGCATGACATCGTCAGCGGTGGGCAGAGGGGTCAGGTCCGTGACATGGCGCAGGTCGAAATACAAGGGCACGCGAGCCGACCGGTCCTCGGCTAGACGCGCCAACTGGGCCTCCGCGAACGCCTGGCAAGTCACGGTCTTGCCCATGCCGTAGTCTCCGAACAGGGCGAAGATCGGCTCTGCCGCCCCGTCGGCGGCCCACTCGGCTAGGTCAGCGAGAATCGCCTTGTCGGCGGTTACCAGAAGCTGACCGGGGTTGTCGTGCAGGTCGCTCTCGACCAAGTCACCGACAACCGCCTTAGCTGCCAAAGCTTGGCCTGGATTCTTGTGTAGGTCATACCCGGCCAAGGCGGCGAGAATCGCTGTGTCCTCGGATACCAGACGACGGCCAGGACTGTCTTCCAGGTCCCTCTCGGCCAAGTCACCGACAACCGCCTTGGGTACCAGAGGTTGACCGGGATTCTTGTGCAGGTCATACTCGGCCAGGCCACCGACAACTGCCTTGTACTCGGGCGTCTCCGCCTGAAGCACCATGAGTCGATCCCTCGGAATCGCTCTCAACTCGGCGAACACGGGCCAGTAGAACCGCGCCCTCGGCCTCGCCCCGTCCGACGAATCCCGCTCCTTGATGATCGCGTCCAGCAGCACACGCACGTAGTCGTGCTCGCCCCGCGGGTACCACAGCGCCCTGATGCCCGCGCGGGACAGCAGTCGGCCGTGCTCCGCATACTCCTCCGGATCGCTGTCTTGTTCCACGAGCGCAAAATGGGGCAGATCGTATTGTTTCGCGATAGCGATCAACACCTCGATCGTGCGGTCCGCCAACAACGAGCACCCCAGGAACAACATCGGGTACACGCGAAATAGTTGTTTCAAGAAGCGGACGGGCTGGCTCCCGTTGTTCTTCCAGTACTGGTGGCGGTACTGCGACGCTGTGAAGACCACCTCGTGCGGGACGGTCACACACCCATGCCACTTGAACAGCCAACGGGGGCTCTTGCGGATCAGCGTCCCGGCATCCGCCTTGAACTGAACAGGCCCCCTGATGACCCTGTCGAACTCGACTGTGTTCTCCAAGACCGTGTCGAAGTTGGTCGTAACGACAGGACCGGTGGGAAACGCCTGAGGCAGCAGGGCCACCGGCAGTCGCTTGACTACCGCTGGATCAGCGGTCCTGCCGAAAACTTCGCGGAGCGCATTCACGAACGCGTCGGGCTCGACCGCCGCGTAGAGGAGCTCGGCGGCACTGTCCAGTGCCCCGCCCTCGATCGCCTTGCTGATCTTCTTGTCGCCGTCACAGTCGAACGGAATGGCGTCCATCAGCGTGCGCACGGCCTTGGGCCACAGGGGGAAGCCCGCATCGCACGTCAGGCCCGCGCCGACAAACGGCACCAGTCGGTCAAGGCTGTCTATCAACTGCCCGTATACGTGCTTGTTGGACCCGCCGGGCGTTACGTCGAACAGCGTCGGCAGCGACAGAGGCGGACTAGACAACGGATTCCTCCCGAGGACGGAACGCCCCGATCCTATCGACCGGTCCCGGGCCTTCCGCTCCGCCATGCTTCATGTCATGCCGGCGAAAGCCGGGATCTTGGAGCCGTGGTTCGTCTCGCTGCGTCGAAAGATCCCGGCTTTCGCCGGGATGACAAGGGGTGTGGGATGACAAGCGGGTTGGGTTGGCGCGGCGGGCGACCCCGTGGCGGGAGAGATCCTTCGC
>JAISTE010000053.1 GCA_031272825.1 Propionibacteriaceae bacterium
TATGCGCATTGGCCCGGACGGTAACCTGTGGCTGTCTGACTACCAGAGCAAGTACCTGCATCGGATGAATTTCGAGCATCCGACATGGAGCGGGTGGCTCTACCACTATGACGTCGACGGCTCGACACCTGGCGGGACGACTCCGGAGACCATCGTCTACGACCCTGGCAGCGGGGCTGCGCAGAACACGACGACTGAGCCGGTGAAGGTCGCCGACCTGGCAATCCCGGCCAAGTCGAGCTACATGCAAACGTTCAAGACCTCGAAGGAGACCAAGGCCGTAGCAGCGGGCAAGCTGACCACGAAGGCGGTGAGCATCAAGGGAACAGCCAAGGTAGGGAAGAAGCTGAAGATCAGTTTCAAAGCCTGGAAGCCTAGCGGCGTGAAGTACAGCTACCAGTGGTACCGAGCGGGCAAGAAGATTCAGGGAGCGACGTCCAAGACTTACAAGGTGACGACCGCAGACAAGGGAAAGAAGCTTACGGCCAAAGTAACCGGCATCAAGGCAGGCTACAAGACGGCGGCGTCCACGTCGAAGGCCAAGAAAGTGAGCTGATTAGGAGTACCCACAATCTCTGAGCGGTGCTGTCGCGCGAAAAGGTGGTAGCCCCTGCGAGGATGGTTGAGCCGGAACAGCCCGGCACAGAATAGTTGCGATTGACGCCGGGGAGTGACTCGCTTTTCGCACTTCTCACGTAGAGTGGGGGCGTGCGTAGAACACTTGTTGCCCTGGCTGCCGCCCTATTGCTGTTCGGTTGCGCGAAAGCGCCCGCTGGCTCGCCGACGCCTTCAGCTAGCGAATCCGAACCCGTTGAAAACACGGTGGTCACCGTGCCGACCGGCGCAACTCCGGCCGAGAAGCTGCTCGGAGCCATCGCCGCTGCGGCCGTGCAGTCGGTGTCCGGGTACGAGGCCAAGGCAACGAACGCGCCGACGGACGTCAACCAGCTCATCCCGGACATGGAGGCAGCGCCGTCGATCCACGTGGATTTCGCGCGCACGCTCGTCGAGCAAGGCGGCGAGTTCGAGGAAGTGCCCGGCTCCGAGGAGATTCCCGAGGCGCTGGCCGAGCTGCTAGGGGAGAAGATTTCGGTGCTGCAGCCCACCGCGCTTTCGGGCTCGATTGTCTGGGTGTCTAAAGGCGACGGCAGCTGGGGATACTGGAAGAGCCAAAAGCTCACAGATCCCGTGGCCGTCGTGCCCTCCTGGGCCGAGAACCGCTCTGACGGGGTGGAGTCAATCCGGGAGCTGTACTCGGGCGAGATCAAGCCGAATTTCGTTGTTCAGGACGACACGCTGGCCAGGGCGGCCGCACTCAACGACGGGACCGCAATCCTGGGGGCCTTCCGCGCCTGCGATGTCGGCGAGATGGCCGGGCTAACCCCCATGAGCGATGACCGCGGCGCGGCTCTAGACGACCCGGTCACCTTGATGGTGAGCACCTCCCTTACCGAATCCGCTCCCGACCTGGTGCTCAAGGTAAAGGAAGTGTTCGACGCCCTCACCCAAGATCAGTTCAACCAGATGGAGGCCCAGGTGGTTTCCGGTGCCGATCCCGCGCAGGTGGCCGCTACGGTCGTCGTCGGCTAGCCGCCTCGTCCCCAAACGCCGTCATCCTGCGCGCAGTCGCAGGATCTCACAACACCTCGTCCCAAGACTTGATCCGACGTCCCCGGACTTGATCCGGGGCGGCCAACCAATAACTCCTACTGACTTCCATCCGAGCGCAGCGGCAACCGCACGGAGAAATCCGTCCTGCCGGGCTGCGAGGTGACCGAAACCTGCCCGTGGTGGGCCTGCACGATGGCGGCGACGATGGCCAAGCCCAGGCCGGTCGACTTGTTGCCGGGCACGCGGGCGCGGGCTTCGTCGGCCCTGGTGAAGCGCTCGAAGAGCTTGGGCTGGAGCTCGGGGGCGATGCCGGGGCCGTCGTCGAGCACGTGCAGCACTACCGAGCCGGGTTCCACGTTCAGCGACGTGCGGACGGTCGTCCCTGCAGGGGTGTGGGTGCGGGCGTTGCCGAGCAGGTTGGTCAGGACCTGGCGCAGCTGGCCGGGCACGCTGGGGACGATAACCGGTTCGTCGGGAACCTGAAGTAGCCACTTGTGATCGGGGCCCGCGGCCCGGGCATCCGAAACCGCGTCAAGGACGATCTCGGTCAGGTCGGTGGGCTGCTTCGTCTGCGCCGCCATGTCAGGTGCGGCATCGAGGCGCGCGAGCAGCAAGAGGTCGTCCACAAGGGTGGACATCCGTTCGGACTCGGAGGAGATGCGGGTGAGCGCCTGCTTGGTGGTGTCCGGCAGCTCGTCGAAATCGCGGCGGCTGAGCTCGGCGTAGCCGCGGATGGAGGCAAGGGGATTGCGCAGCTCGTGGGAGGCGTCGGCAACGAACTGGCGCATCTTGCGCTCGGATTCGCGCCGGGCCGCCAGCCCCTCGTCGATGTTGTCGAGCATGTGGTTGAAGGCCGAGCCCACCCGTCCGACCTCCGAATCCGGGTCGTCGTGGGAAAGGTCGGCGCGCAGGCTCACCTCCGTTTCGGAATCTCCCAGCGGCAGATCAGAGATCTTCTGGGCGGTCTCGGTAAGCCGCTTCAGACCGGTGAAGGAGTGCTCGACCACTTGGCGGGTTCCCACATAGGCGACGCCGATCGCGCCCAGTGTCAAGATCCCCAGCACGATTCCCTGGGTGCGCATCGGGCTCAGTACCTCCGAGTAGGGGATCGCCAAGATGAGCCTGGCCGGTATGAGTTGGCCATCGATACTGATGTTGCCGTCCTGGGTGAGTATCCGGTAGGTTCCTAGGCCCTTGGCGTCGACGGTGGAGGCAACTCCCGGAGGCACGCTCGCCATCGCCTCCACCTCGTCAATGGTTGGACGCTCGGGGCAGTTGTTGTCCTGCCATGCCGCCCCGTTGATGGTCAGTGCGATACGGATGATGGAGTCCGAGCACGGCCCTTCGGAGCCGTTCATGTCCCAGTTCTTGGTGAAGTTCATCCGTATCTGCGCGTTCTCAAGGCGTAGATCCACCTCGTTTTCCAAGATGTTGAAAGACGCGTAGGCCGCCAGCGCCGAGAGCATGAACGTGACCACGGCCACTAATGCGGTGGTGCGGAACAAGAGGTGCCGCGCGAGAGTTTTCTTCGGCGGCGGGGCGAAGGGATTGCCCATCAGGCCGGCTTCAGCATGTAGCCGGCACCGCGCACGGTGTGGATCATGGGTGCGCGCCCGGCGTCGATCTTCTTGCGCAGGTACGAGATATACAGCTCGACGACATTGGCCTGCCCGCCGAAATCGTAGTTCCACACGCGGTCAAGGATCTGGGCCTTGGAAAGCACCCTTCTGGGGTTGCGCATCAGGTAGCGCAGCAGCTCGAACTCAGTGGTGGTGAGCTGGATCGGGTCTCCGCCGCGGGTCACCTCGTGGGAATCCTCGTCGAGTACCAGATCGCCGACGACCAGCTGAGACTCGGGCTTGACGGACGTGGCCCCGGAGCGCCTGAGCAGCCCGCGCAGCCGCGCGACCAGCTCCTCGAGCGAGAAGGGCTTGGTGACGTAGTCGTCGCCGCCCGCGGTGAGCCCGGAAATGCGGTCGGCAACCGTGTCCTTGGCGGTGAGGAAGATGACGGGAACGTCGGGGTCGAAGGCGCGGATGCGGCGCATCACCTCCAGCCCATCGAAGTCCGGCAGCATGACGTCCAAGACCAGGGCGTCGGGCTTGAACTGTTTTGCAACCTGAACCGCTTCGTTTCCGGAGGCGGCGGTGGCCACCTCCCAGCCTTCGTAGCGCAGCGCCATGGAAAGCAGCTCGGTTATCGAAGCCTCGTCATCGACGGCGAGGATGCGGATCGGGGTGCCATCCGGGCGGGTCAGTTTCTCACGATTATCCACGTCCCTATCCTGCCCCTTGGTGGAAAGTGTTTGCTGTAAGAAAACTGTGAGGATTCTGTGTGTGTCGCAGGATTTGGTTGGGATGGGGCTGTGCGGCTTACCTACCCATCTGTATCTCAACTCGTCATCCTGCGCGTAGTCGCAGACCGCAGCGGGACGCAGTCCCCGCCCCGGTCTCGAGGAGCGAAGCGACGAATAGGATCTCTTTACTGTGGAAGTGCGAG
>JAISTE010000062.1 GCA_031272825.1 Propionibacteriaceae bacterium
CGCGCGGGTTGACGAGTGAGGGTCGGGCAGGATGACGAGGGGCCGCCCCGGGTCCAGCCGGGGGACGACCGGATCAAGCCCGGGAACGACCGGATCTAGCCCGGGAACGACCGGATCAAGCCCGGGAACGGGGTGGGGCGTCCAGAAAAACCCCCAATCCGTCATCCCGCGCGCAGTCGCGGGATCTCCACCCACAGACAAAACCGACGTCAAGACATCGAGATCTCATTCATCACTTCGCTCTTTGAAACCGGGGCGCGGGATGACGAGCAGGATGACGATGGGCCGCCCCGGATCCAGCCCGGGGACGGGGTAGGAGAGTTCGCGGGGACGGTGGTTGCCCCGGATCGGAGTCCGGGGCCGGGGTGGTCGGGACGGGGCCGGGATTCACACGGCGACCGGCTCAGCCACCAGCACGGACAGCGGAACCGATCTGGCCCGGGTCACCGCGATCACCGAGGCGATCGCGGCTACTGCCGCCCAGGCGAGCAGTTCCATGATCTGGCTGGGAACACCCGTGGCTCCCGTGACAATCCCGCGCAGGGCGTCGATGGCCGGGGTGAGCGGCAGGAATCCGCGCATGAAGTTGAAGAACTCGGGTACGGCGTCGGTTATCGAAAACACACCCGAGAGCACCGCTACGCCCACCGAGATGAACCGCCCGGGACGGCCCAGCCAGGCAATCAAAGCGTGGTTGAGAAGCACGAACGTGAGCCCGGCGAGCAACAGGACTGCGACCGTCGCCGCGGCCTTGGCAGCCGAAAGCCCGAGGGCCAGCTCGGCCAAGACCGTAACCAGCACGGACTGGGCGGCGACCACGATGAGCCCCGGAACCATCTCCTCGGCGACGATGCGCTTGGTGGATTTCGAGGAGGTGAGCACGGTCTTGCGCACCGCCGGGAACACCGAGTAGGTGGCCATCGCCCCTAGCCACAGCGAGAGCATGAACAGCACGGTTCCCCAGCCGAGGTTGGCGTTGGTGAGGGCATCGTCGCCGCTGGTCGAGATCGGCTCGGACACCGCGGTGGACAGCCGCTCGCGGTCGGCCTCGGTATAGGAGGGGATTTGATCCTTGCCCTTGTCGATGCCGTCGGCCATCTGGCCCAGGCCGTCGGCGAGCTGGTCGGCGCCGTCCCCGGCCTGACCCAAACCCTCGCCGAGCTGCTTGATCCCGGCGGTCAGCTGCTTGGAGCCGGTCGCGGACTGGGCGATGCCGTCGACCAGCTGTTTCGTTCCGGAACTGAGCTGTTTGCCGCCGTCGGCGAGCTGCTTGGCCCCCGAGGCTGAATCCGAAATGCCCTTGGTAAGGGCGGACATGTTGGTGGCCAGGGTCTGGGTGCCAGTGGCCAGCTCGCTCGCGCCGGAGGCCAGCTGCGGCCCGGCCGCCTGAAGCTGCTTGAGCTGGGCGACCTGCGTGCCGATGTTGGGTGCGCCCGCTTCGAGCTCGGCGCACAGAGTGTTGATCTGCTTGACGATGCTCAGCACCGAGTTGCCCTGGGCGTCGGTCGATTCCATGATCTCGACGATGACCGAAGCCCCCTGCGTCAGGCCCACTTCCACGGCGTCCATCGCCCCGTCTTCGAGCGCCTTGTAGAACGCGTCGCATTGCCCGGCGTCCTTGATCGCATCCGGGCACGGAAGCTTATCGACGGCCTCCTTCGCCGCCTCCATCGCCGCCTGAATGTACGCCTGATCCATGTTCTTCATGGCGTTGTACAGATCGGTGATGCCCTGGGTGATCTCCTTGCCGTACTTGGCGATCGTGCCCACCTCGTCGGAGTATTTGTCGAGGGTCTCCATCAGCGGGACGATCATGTCGAGCAGCTGGTTCACCCCGTCGGAATACTGTTTGATGCCGTCGGAGAGCGTTTTCGCCCCGTCGGCCAGCGTCTGCGTGCCCGCGGGCAGCTCCTTCGTCTCCTTCTTCATCTTGGCCAGGCCCTTTGATAGGGCGGTCAGCCCGTCGGAGAGTTGCTTCACCTGCTTGGGCATGTCCTTAGTCTCAGTGGCCATCGTGCCCAGGCCGTCGGAAAGCTGCTTGGAACCCTTATAGAGAGCGTCGACGCCCGTGTAGGCCTGCCCCACGCCGTCGGCCAGCTGGTCGGCCCCGTCGGCGAGCTTCTTGGAGGCGTCGGCCAGCTGCACATACTGCTCCCCCATCTGGTTGAACCCCAGATAGATATTGTCCAGATATGTGCTTGTCAGCATGTCATTGATCGACGTCCTGGCCGCGTTTGCGATGACCCTTGCGACGTCCGATTCCGCCAGGCCGGACACCGGGGAGGTTTCGATCTGGATGGCCGCTTGTTTGACGTCCTCCACCGAGCCGCCAAAGGAGGTGGCGTTGGCCGAGAACGTGGTCGGGATGATGACCATGGCCGCGTATTCGCCGCTGGCCAGGCCTTCTTCGGCGTCGGCGCGCAAGGCGAACTCCCAGTCGAGGTTCTGCTCGCGCTCGGAGTCGATGAGCGCGGCGGAGAGCTGGCGGCCCAGCGGCGTGTACTGGCCCTGGACGGTGACCGGCTCGTCCTCGTTCACGATGGCAGCCTTGAGCTCTTTGAGCCGATCCACGTTGTTCCAGCCCGCCCAGACGAAGCCGCCCGCGATGAGCAGCGGCACCATGGCCAGGGTTACGAAGGTGATGATCTGGCGTGTCAGCTTGCGCATGGCACGGCCTCCTTAATCTGCAAGGTCTCGTAGTAGGGCAGTTTCAGCCCGACGATGTCGTGGTGGTTGCGCACGGCCAACACCCACGATTGCGGCTGCTTGCGCTTGCCGCCGCTTTCAAATTTCGCGTGCAGCAGCTGCACTTCGTTCTCGGTCAGGAGGTACGCCTGGTCGATCAAGACCAGCGGCTGGTTGGCCGCCTTCAGCGCCTCGTCGAAGCCAGGGCCTGGGATAAGCAGGGCGGCATCGCGGCGGATGCGGTCGGATTCCGAGCCCAACACGTGCCCGGCGACCAGCCCCTCCCCCTCCGAAAGCCGGGTGCGTCCGGCCATCGCGTATACCAGCGCCCGGGTCGACGCCGGGGGCCCGGCAACCACCAAGACCCCGCCTGGGTCGATGGTGATGTCTAGGGGGCCGAACAGGAGTTGGCCGTCGACCTCGGCCTCCAGGCCCTTGAGCTCGACCACCGACTTCGTGCCCTTGTATTTGTCCCAGACCTTCATCTCGGCGGTGAGGGCCTCGCCCTCGATGTCGAGCGTGGGCAGGATCTTGTCCAGCCACTTGGGCAGCCACCAGGCGTGTTTGCCCAGCAGCTTCATGACCGCCGGGCCGAATGTCATGCGCACCAAGAAGGCGTCCAGGGCGACGCCCACGGCCAGGCAAAATGCGATCGGCTTGACCATGCCGGTGGTGGCGGGCACGAAGAACACGAACACGGAAAACATGATGATCCCCGCTGCGGCTACGACTTTCGCCGAGTGGGAGAAGCCGTCGACGATGTAGTTCTCGCGGTTGCCGTGCACCCACTCCTCACGCATTCGGGAGGTTAGGAATACCTCGTAGTCCATCGCCAGGCCGAACAAGATGCCCATGCCGAAGATCGGCAGGAAGGAGATGACGGGGGCGGTTTCGGGCAGGTTGATCAGCTGCTTTCCGATGCCGTCGTTGAAAACCAAGGTGGTCGCGCCGAAGGCTCCGCCGACCGAAAGCAGGTAGCCGAGCGCTGCTTTGAGCGGCACCCACAGCGAGCGGAAGACGCACATCAGCAGCACGAAGGACAGGCCAACCACGAACGCCCCGAACGGCAGCATCGATTCGGAGAGCCTGTTGGTGACGTCGATATAGGCGGCGTTGACGCCCGTGACCGCGACGTCGATGCCGTAGCGGGACTTCCACTCCGGCTCCATCGCGCGCAGCCTGGAGACGAGGTCGTAGGTGGCCTGGTCGTCGGGGCCGGTGGTGGGCATCAGCTGGATCAACATGGTGTCGGCGTTGCCGTTAGGCGTAGCCATCACCACTTTTTGCACGCCTTGCATGTTTTCGACGTCGGCCTTGATTCCGTCGACGATCTTCATCGGGTCGCTCGATTCGACGATCGATCCGGTGACGATCAGGGGCGCGTTGTAGCCCGGGCCGAACTTTTCGGAGATCAGGTCGTAGGCGACGCGGTCGGGCGAGCCGGGCGTCGAGTGGCCGGAGTTGGGCAGCGCGAGCTGAATGTGGGAGGCCGGGATGGCGAGGGCCCCCATGCCGGCGACCAGGATGACGACGAAGACGATCGGCACCTTGGTGACGAGCTTGGCCCAGGCGGTTGCCGGGCGCCAGCGCTGCTTGGAGGCTCTGGCTATGTGTTTTTCCGAGGGGCGGAGCTTTTCGCCGAAGACTGCCAGCATCGCAGGCAGGGCGGTAAGCGCTAGGACGACCTGGGTTGCGACCGTCGCTGCGGAAAGCAGGCCCATGATGGTCAGGAACGGCAGCCCGGCGATGGCCAGGCCGCACAGGGCGATGATGACGGTGCCGCCCGCGAAGACAACCGCCGAGCCTGCTGTGCCGACGGCCCGGGCCGCGCTCTCTTCCACGTCCATGCCCGTGGCGAGCTGGTCGCGGTGGCGGGAGATGATGAACAGCGCGTAGTCGAGCCCGACGGCCAGGCCGATCATCACCGCCAGCAGCATGGTGGTTGCCGAGACCGAGGTGAGTGTGGCGTCGAGTACGACGATGGAGACGCCGATACCGACGCCGGTTAGGGCGGTGACTACGGGAACTATCATTCCGAACACCGAGCCGAGGGTGGCGATGAGCACGAAGATGGCGACGATCAGGCCCAGCAGCTCTGTGACGCCGATGGTCGGCATCTGGATGGCGAAGATGTCGCCGCCGGCGTTGGCCGTCGCGCCGGGGACGTATTGGGAGATCTTGTTTACCTGGTTGACGAGGTCTTCGCGGTCGGAATCAGGGAACTCTGAGATGGTTTGCTTGACCCTGACGGTGAGGATCGCGCTGCGGCCGTCTTCGGAAATCTGGCCGGAGAGCTGTTCGAGGTAGGGGGAGTTTACGCCCTTGACATAGGACACTTGCTCCAGCATTTTGATGAATTTTTCGACTTCTTCTTTGGTGGTTTCGTCGTTGAAATTCGTGCCCTCGGGGGCGTTGAGCAGGACTGTGGAGGAGGCGTCGGCGGCCTGGGGGAAGGTGACTTTGAGCTTGGCGAGGGCGACCATCGACTCGGCGCCGGGGATCTGGAAGTTGTCGTCGAACTGCTTGGGGGAGGCCAGCGCTCCGGTGCCGAGCGCGGCGAGCACGACCAGCCAGATGAGCAACACGCGCCAGCGATGGCGGAAACAGGCCTTCGCTAGGCGGTAAAGGAAAGCCGACACCTTTTCTCCTCAGTGTTCAGTAGATTCCGAGCCAAATCGATACACCAGTGTATCCAATACACTTGTGTATCCAAAACCTTTCCGAACTGGGTAGACTGCTGGTGAAGTTCCACTTCGCGAGGCGGCGGGTTCTCCTTTGTTGGTGTTACATCTTCCCGCCGCCTCGACAGAAAGGCAGGCATGGCTCAGATCAGCGCTAGGCGGGCGGCCACCCAGGAGCGGCTGCTCGACGCCGCGATGGAGATCATCGCCGAACACGGCACCGAGGCGGCGTCCGTCGAGGAGATCTCCGAGCGTGCGGGGTTTACGCGCGGGGCCTTCTACTCCAACTTCGATTCCAAGGACGCACTCTTCGACGCCCTGATCCGGCGCGAGGCCGAGCGCCGGGTTTCCGAGGCCCGGCAGGTGCTGGCCGACATCCAGCCCAACACTCCCCTCGATGAGCTGCTGGATCGGGCTGTCCGCTCGTTCTTCTCCACCCATCCGTCGGACACCCAGGCCGCGATCGTCCACACCGAGATGCGGCTGAACGCGGTGCGCAATCCCGAGCTGAGGGCGTCGTACCTGAAGCTGAACGGCGACATCATGGCCCTCATCCAAGACCTGATCGAGACGGAGGCCGAGCGCCAGGGTTTGCGCTTGCTGCTGCCGGTTTCCAAGCTCTGGTCGGTGCTGGACGGCGTGTTTGAGAACATCATCCAGACGGCCGTGATTGAGGGACACTCGCCGTCGAGCGAGGAAAGCTATGAGCAGCTGACGCTGGTTTTGCGGGCTGTGATCGCGCCGAAGTGAGGTTCACCTCACCCCTCCACAAGATTGTGAACGGTTTTCTGGGCTTTGCTCGTCGACACCAGACGTTTTCTGCTGAAAACACTGGAGGCAACACCAAAACACCCCGAAAACCGTTCACGATCTTGCCCAAGGGCCGGTTTGCGCCCATTATTTGCCAGCCGCTCGCGTTCGCTAAAGAATGGGCATATGAGAGCAGTTGTTACTGGGGCATCCAGCGGAATCGGGCAGGCGACGGCGAAAGCACTTGCCGCAGCGGGGTATGAGGTTATTTGCGCAGCTCGGCGATCCGAGCGGATCGAGGCGCTGGCAGCCGAGATCGGCGGAAGGGCCGTTACGTGCGACGTCACTGATCCAGCCGACGTGAAGGTGCTGGCCGAGATCGCGGGAGCGAAGGTGGACGTCCTGGTAAACGACGCCGGAGGGGCTTTCGGCTTGGCGCCGGTTGCCGAGGCCGACCTCACCGACTGGCAGAAGATGTACTCGGTGAACGTGATCGGCGCGGCCCAGGTGACCCAGGCGCTGCTCCCGGCGCTGACCGAGGCTCACGGCGTGATCGTCTTCGTGACGTCGACGGCAGCCGATGCCGGATACGAGGGCGGCGCCGGATACTGCGGGGCCAAGGCAGCCGAGCGCATGATGGTCGAATCGCTGCGGCTAGAGCTCTACGACAAGCCGGTTCGCATCACCGAAATCTGCCCAGGAATGGTGAAGACCGCCGAATTCTCGCTCAAACGCCTGGGCGATCAGGCCAAGGCCGACGCGGTTTACTCAGGTGTGCCGAACCCGCTGACGGCCGAGGACATCGCCGACGCCATCACCTTCATGGCGACCGCCCCCGAACACGTCAACATCGACCGCCTGACGATCCGCCCCAGAGCCCAAGCGGCCCAGTACAAGGTGTACCGGGAGAGCTAACCGGGAAGCGCGCTCCAGCTGGGGATTTCCAGGTGGACGCCGTTCAAGGCCGCTTCACCGGGATCGACGAACGCATTCGAGCGTTCCAAGTAGCTAAGTGCCGAATCGATCGAAGACCAGTCTCCGGCGCCCACCCAACGCTGGGCGTACGCCAATACCCGATAGAAGCCGTCGGCATCGGCGTAGTTGGTAACCCTTGAGAGCGCGGAAAGGTAGTCTCCGCGCAGGATGTTGGCGATAACGATCCGGTTTTGCCTTGCAGCGAGCAGAACGTTGTTGGCTGCTATCCGCGGCGTGCTCGTCGTATTCACAATTTCCACGATCTTGTCGTGTAGTTGTGACCGGCTCAGCTTTTCGATCCGTGTGTTCGGACGGCCCGGGTGATCGAGACTGTTGTCGATGTTACATTTTTGTCGAAACTATTGGGAATATGTTACGTTTTTGACGAAAATATCGCAGTACTCGGCTCTAACGCCTCAGCTCTAGCTCGGCGTCGCAGCGGGCTACTACCTCGGGGTCGTGGGTGATGGCCAGGACGGCCCGGCCTTCGGTTCTGTGCCAGATGTCGTCCAGGATTTGGCCTGCCGTGATCTGATCCAGGTGTTCGGTCGGCTCGTCGAGAATCCAGACCTGGTAGTCACCTACCAGCAGCCGGGCCAGAGCCAGGCGGCGCTCCTCGCCGCCGGAGAGCGCCTGGCCGGTTTCGCCGACCATCAGATCTAGGCTGAAGTGGCCCAAACCGGCCTCCGACAGGGCATTTTGTACCTCTTCGGCGGTGGCGTCGCGCTTGCCGATGCGCACGTTCTCGGCGATCGACGTCGAAAAAATGTGGGCGTCCTGAGCGAGGTAGCCCAAGGTGCCGCGCACCTCGAAGCTCCCGGCCACCGGCGGAATCATCCCCAGGACTGTGGTGGCGATGGTCGTCTTTCCAATGCCCGACGGCCCAACCAGCGCCACCCGTTCATCTTTCGCGACCTTCAGGTTCAGGTGTTCTTGCACCGGCGGCTGGCCCGGCCAGCCCGCGCTCAGATCTTCCAGCACGAGCTCGGGGGCGGCGTCGGTGGCGGTATCGCGCTTATCACCGACGCCCACCGGCTCGGCCTCCACCAGCTCGGCGACCCGGATTAGGGCCGCGTTCGTCTTGGTGAAGGTCTGGGCGGCCTTGGCCAGCTGCGTCAGCGATTCGTGCAGCGACAAGGGAACGAGGCACAGCACCGCGAGCATCACCGGGGCGAGGGTGCCGTTCGCGATCTGGTACGCGCCCACGCTCAGCGACCCAATCACGGCGACGCCAGCAGCCAGCATCTGCACCGCCTCGGCCACGCCCTGCACCCAGGTGGAGCGGCGTTCGTGGCTCCTGAGTTGGGCGTCGACCTCCAGGAGCTTGAGTTTCGCCGAATCGGCCAGCTGGTAGGCGACCAGATCGGGGGCCGCATAGGCGATGGTTCCCAGCACCGCGCCGAGCTTGCCGCGCAAGGCGACGCTCTGTTCGTCGGCATTCTTGGAAACCTGGGAGGCGAAATACGGGACGATCACCGCGGCCAATACGGCGCTGGCAAGCAGAATCAGTGCCGAGAGCGGGGAGAAGAACGCGATGAAGACCGTGGCGACGATGACGACCAGCGCCGAGGACGCGAACGGAATCCACACGCGCACGACCAGGTTGGCGATGGATTCGGCGTCGGCGAGGACGCGGGCGAGCAGGTCGCCGCGGGTGCGGCCGAGCAAGGTGGTCTTGGACAACGAGTTGTAGATTTCGAGCCTGAGCGCCGATTGCATCCTGAGCGCGACGGAGTGCGAGAAGATGCGCTCCAGGTAGCGGAACGCGCCGCGCGAGATGCCGAAGAACCGCACCAGCACGACTGCGATGGCGACGGACTGGACGCCCGGGTGCTCGGCGCATCTGGAGATGAGCCAGGCCGAGGTTCCCATCAGGGCCACCGAAGCGCCGGTTGCGCAAAAGGCCAGGATGACGGCCACCGAGAGTCTTCTGCGCGAGTGCGGGACAGCCCCGAGCAGCCGGTGCATGAGCGTGCCTTCCCCGCCGAGATCGGGCTCGAGCTCGTCGAGTACGGGCTTCTTCTTCGACGCCCCGGACCAGGGCAGGTCGCCCGGGCTCACGTGGGGTTGGGGAACGCCCAACTCGTTATCCCGCGCTTCACCCAACTCGTCATCCCGCGCCATACCGAACTCGTCATCCTGCGCCATACCGAACTCGTTATCCCGCGCCATACCCAACTCGTCATCCTGCGCCATACCGAACTCGTCATCCTGCGCGTTAGTCGCAGGATCTCCACCCGCCGCATAGGCAAGGTCGATAGGCCGCCCTGGATCGGAGTCCGGGGACGGGGTGGCAGGGTTCGGGGACGGGGTGGTTGAGTCCGGGGACGGGGTAATGGGGGTGGTGGTGACGGGAATCGGGGTGGTTGAGTCCGGGGTCGCGGCGGCAGAGTCCCCTGCCGGGACTATGGCCAGTTCGCTGTCGGCGGCCTTGATGACCGCGGGCCTATGGGTGACGACCAGCGCGGCGACGCCCAGCGAGCGCAGGGCCGCGATCCACTGGGCTTCGGTGGCGGAGTCCAGACCGGCCGTCGGCTCGTCCATGACAAGCAGGTTTGCTCCGCGCCGAACTTTGAGGATGGCCCGGGCCATGGCGATGCGCCGGGTTTCGCCCGCCGATACCCCGGCTCCCTGGTCGCCGATCGTGTGTTCCAGCGGGATCTGCGCGCCGCCCGCCGCGTCCAGTACCTCGCGCAGCTCTTCTTGCGCCGCCTCGATTCCGAACGCGATGTTCTCCCCGACCGTTCCGGGAGTCAGCTTGGGAGACTGCCCGACGAACGCCAGCTTGGCCCGCCACGCCTCCCAATCGCTGATGGGTTGGCCATTGGTAAGAATCTCCCCCGACGTCGGGGTCAAGAACCCCAGCACCGAGTTAAGTAACGTCGTTTTGCCGCCGCCGGATGTGCCGGTAACGGCCAGAATCTCGCCCGGGTAGAGCGAGAAAGAGATCGGTGCGAGCGCCGGGACGTCGGTGTTTGGGTACGTGTGGGTGAGCGAGCGTACTTCCAAGATGGGTTTTGCCGGGAGGGTTGCGGTTGCTGCTCCAACCGTTAACCCGCTCGTGGCCGCTAGATTTTCAAGCTCAGTGTTTTCGTTGGGCCGCCCCGGATCCAGCCCGGGGACGACCGGATCCCGCCCAGGAACGGGGTTATCAAGCTTGGTCGCGGAGTTATCAAGACCAGAACCCGGTTCCCCCGCCGAATCCTGCTCCCCTGAACCCGCAGCAGAATCAATCAGATCGAACGCCTGGCGCGCGGCCGTCGCCCCGTTTACGGAATCGTGGAAGTGGGTGCCGACTTGCCGAATCGGCAGGTAGGCCTCCGGCGCGATGACCAGCACAAACAGCGCCGTCGTGAAGCTCATGTCGCCGAACAGCAACCTGAAGCCGACCGTCACCGCGATGACGGCGACCGAGAGCGTGGCCAGCAGCTCCAAAGTAAGAGAGGACAGGAAGGAGATTTTGAGGGTGTTCATCGTCTCGCGGCGGTGGGCCGATTCGGTCTTGGCAAGCCCTTTCAGCTGTCCGCGGGCCCTGCCGAAGGACTGGAGGGTCGGCAGCCCGGCCACCAGGTCGGCGAAGTAGTTGGCCAGCCGGGTTTGGACGTCCCAGCGTTTGGCGGTGAGGGTCTTGGTCGTCCAGCCGACCAGCGCCATGAAGATCGGGATGAGGGGAACCGTCACCAAGATGATGATGGCCGAAGTCAGGTCGGAAAAGCCGACGACGACGAGCACGATCAGCGGCACCGTCATGGCCAGCCCGAGCTGAGGCAGGAACTTGGCATAGTAATCGTCGAGGGCGTCCAACCCGGTGGTGACCAGGTTCACCAGCGTGCCCGTGGGCCGGGAGTCGGCGGGGCGGGCGAGCACGGCGTCGGTGATCTCGGCCCTGAGCTGGGATTTCACCGCAGCCGACGAGCGGTGGCCGAGCCACTGCGTCGCCCAGGCCAAGACCGCGCGCCCGGCGAAGATCAAAATCAGGGTGGTGGAGGCGGAAAGGAGAGTGCCGAAGCCGCCGTCGAACACGGTGGTCACCGCGGAGGAGAGCACCCAAGACTGGGCGAGCACTAGGCACGCGGCGACGATCCCGACCACGACCGTGGCCAGGATAAAGGCGCGCGTGGCCGCCGAGCGCTTGATAAGCCGAACATCAACCGGAGAATTCATCGGCCTCAGACTATCGATGTTTCAGCGTCAAAGCATTTCAGCTAACCCCTACCGCCGCGCGATACCCATCTTGAACAGGCCGTAGGCAATCGCCCCGCCGAGCGCCTCCCAGGAAGCCTCGATCACGTTCTCACCGACCCCGACCGTGCGCCAGGAGCGACGGCCGTCGGAGGATTCGATGGTCACCCGGGTGATGGCGTCGGTACCGGAGGATGAATCCAGGATGCGCACCTTGTAATCGACCAGTTTGATGGCCTTCAGCTCGGGATAGACCGGGAGCAGGGCCAGGCGCATGGCCGCGTCCAGGGCGTTGACCGGGCCGTTGCCCTCGCCCGTGGCGACGTAGCGTTTGCCGCCAGCGCTGAGCTTGACCGTCGCCTCCGACTTGGTCTCTCCCTCGCCCGTTCCGGTGGTTTCGGAGATCGTCCGCCACGACTCGACGTCGTAGAAGCTGATCGGTTCGTCCTCCAGCTCGGAGCGCAGCAGCAGCTCGAAGGAGGCGTCGGCGGCATCGAACGTGTAGCCCTTCGCCTCCAGGTCTTTCACCTTGTCAGCGACGCGGCCAATGACGTCGCCCTCACCGGTGAGGTCGATGCCGAGCTCCTTGCCCTTGAGCTCGATCGACGCCCGGCCGGCCATTTCGGACACCAGCATCCGCATGTCATTTCCGACGCTCGCCGGATCGATGTGCTGGTACAAATCCGGGTCGACGCGAATGGCCGAGGCGTGCAGCCCGGCCTTGTGCGTGAACGCCGACTGGCCCACGTAGGGCTGCCGGGCGAACGGCGCGATATTCGTGATCTCGGCGATGGAGTGGGCGATGTTCGTCAGATCTTCCAGGTTGGAGTTCGGCAGCACGTGGTTTCCGTACTTGATCTCCAGATTGGCGACGACCGTAGTCAAGTCCGCGTTACCCGTGCGTTCGCCATAGCCGTTGATCGTCCCTTGCACGTGCATGGCCCCAGCCTCGACGGCCGCGAGCGAGTTGGCGACCGCGCAGCCGGTGTCGTTGTGACAGTGGATGCCGAGTTGGACGTCGACCTGCTGGCCAATCTCGGCCACGATCTCGCGGATGAACGAGGGAACCATGCCGCCGTTGGTATCGCACAGGACGACGACCTCAGCCCCGGCGTCGGCGGCGGCCTTCACGCAGGAGGTGGTGTATTCGCGGTTGAAGCGGTAGCCGTCGAAGAAGTGCTCGGCATCGAGGACGACCCGGCGGCCCTCCTTGACCAGCAGTTCGATGGTGTCGGAGATCATCGCCAGGTTCTCTTCGCCGGTGGTCTTGAGTGCGCGCTCGACATGGCGGATGTCGGATTTCGCGACCAGTGTAACTACCGGGGTTTCGGCGTCCAACAGGGCTTTGACTTGGGGGTCTGAGGCGGTTGCCTTGTGGGCCTTGCGGGTGGAGCCGAAGGCGGCGAGCACGGCGTTCTTGAGCTGCAGTTCGGAGCCGGCCCGCTTGAAGAATTCGGTGTCTTTGGGGATGGCGCCGGGCCAGCCCCCCTCGATGAAGCCGACGCCGAGCTCGTCGAGCAGGCCCGCGATGGCCAGCTTGTCCGCCAGGGACAGGTTCATGCCCTCTTGCTGCGCGCCATCGCGCAAGGTGGTGTCGTAGACGTGGAAACTCATCTCAACTCTCTCTCCTTCGATGTTTGAGCAACAAAAAAACCTCCTTGCAGTTGCATAGGAGGTTGGCGCGTCGGGGAGCGACGCGCTAGCTAATAATGATGGAGCTCAACACGGGCCCAATCCTGCCACAGTTGGGCAAGAAGTGTCGACCACGTCAAGATCGTGAACGGTTTTCGGGCGAATTTGGGGATGCCGTCGGCATTTTCAGCACGAAACGTTGAAGGATCGACGGGAGTCGGGCAAAAACCGTTCACGATCTTGCTGGGGGTGGGCGGATGCCCGCTACCCTACGGCGATCTTCAGGTAGACCAGGTGGCCGGAGTTGTTGCGATCGGTGAAGGAGACCAGGGTTTCGGAGCCGTAGTGCAGCGTTTCTAGGACTTTGTTGAACTCGGCGTCGAAGTTGCCGTGGCTTTGCAACTGGTACTTGTGCGAGTAGTCCTGGTTGATGACCTTGCCCTCGCCCGAGTAGATCGTGAAGTCGTAGACGACCGAGTCGCCCTCCTTGATCTCCGGGCCGTCGCCCTCCTTGAACGTGATCGAGCACGGCTTGCCCGCCTTCGTGGTGAAGGTCTTGATCGGCAGATCCTGGTTCGAATCCCAGTGCTGTTCTTTCAGATATGTGCCGAGCTTCTTGGCCGAATCGCACGAGTACGCGCCGTTCTCGGGGCCCTCCACCGCGTCCTCGGCGTCCACCTGATCAGAGGCGAACGGGTCGTTAACCGCCGCCGACGGATGCATCGAAGTCGTGTAGTACAGGAGTCCTCCAGCGCCTGCCAGAACCAGAACCGCCGCCGCGATTCCGGCGAGCGCGCGCTTGCGCTTGCTGGGTGCCTTCTTCTCGGTCTGAACCTTGTCCTCGGTTGCCTCGAACTTATTGGCGTACTTTGGTTCGTCCTGGGCCTTCTGCGGCTCGGGGCTTTCCGGCTTGGCCCGGCGCTGGGCACGCTCGGCTGCCCGCGCTTGCCTCTCCTCGCGCCTGATCTGGGCGTCGCGGGCCTTGAGCTCGGCGACCTCCTGCTCGGCCTTCTCGGCCTGGGCCTTGCGGCGGGCCTTCTCCTCAAGCTTTGCCGCGCGAGCCTCGGCACGCTTGGCCTTCTTGTCCACCTCCTGCACCGCGTGCCGAGCGGCCCGGGCGGGCTCGCTCTTAGCGGGTGCAGATACGGGCTCTGGCTTCGGGGTTTCAACCCGCGCGTTCTCCAGAACCTCAGCATCGACGTCCCCAACCGGTTTCATCACCATCGTGATGTCCGCGGGCTCGGGAGCGGGATTATTCGGGGTAATCGGCTCGGCGGCGGGTCGGTATTGCCGCGGTTCTGAATCTGCTGGGGAAGCGGAGACTTCGGTTTGCTGGGGGGAGTGAGAGTACCCGTAGTCAGGCATTCCATCCGATTTTGAGCCCGTTACCCCAGACTCCATCCCGAAAGAATCCACGGCGGAAGAACCCGCAGCACTATCAAAGCCGCTCGAAGTCTCGGCCCCAGAGACCGGCTCCCCCGCGCTCGTATCACCCACCAGCTTCTTGAGTTCTTCGAGCGAGAGCCCGTTCAAGAACGCGAGCGGGGAATCGTCGGGGACATCGATGGATTCAGGCTGGCCGGATGGTTCAGCAGGAACATCGGGGGAAGAAATAGCGGAAGTGGGGATGTGGGATGCCGGTGCAGCCGCCTGCGGCTGATCCCAGGTGGGCTGCCAAGAATCCAGGAACGACGTCCGCGACTCAGGTTCGGGCGTCGGCTCGGGTTCGGGTACCGTCGGCTCAGATTCGACGGCCAACACCGGTTCCACGACAGGCTCAGGTTCCGTAACAGTCGCAGAGACAACGCTCGTTTCCCACGTAGTCCACGGCTCGGGTTCAGAAACTACCGGCTCGGGAACCGCGAAAGTCACCTGCTCGGGAGCCGCCACTGTGGGCGGTTCGGGGAGCGCGGGCGTCGGCTCGGGTTCGTACGCTCCGAACGTGGACGGTTGCTCTGCGGCATCCGGCGCCGTCCGTTCGGGTTCCGTTGCTGAGGCGTATGGGACGCCCAACTCAGTTTTTCCAAACGAGGGTTCTGAACGTGAGGTATCAGGGAAAGGGGGGTTAGGAAGAGAGGGTTCGGAAGCAGCGATACCAGAATTCACCGTTTCAGGTGCGGCGACTTGGGGTGAGGGTAGGGGGGGTTCAACGCTTGCCGGTTCGGGCGCAATCACAGGCTCGGCAACTACCGGCTCGGGAGCGGCGACTTGGGGTGAGGGTGAAGGCGGCTCAGGAACCACAACATCAGGCACTTCAATAACCGGCCCGTCCCCGATCTCCCCGGGCTCCAGCTTCGCCAAGAACCGGTCGATAGAATCCTGCACCCCGGCCGCGGAATCGGGCCGCCTGAAGTCGTTCTTGGCCAGGCAGGCCTCCAGGCATGCGTTGACCACGTGTACGCGCAGTCCGGTGCCCTTGTAAACAGGCACGGGGTCTATCAGGTGTGCCATGGCGACCGAGCGCGCCCCGGCGAACGGCGCGGCCCCCGTCAGTGCAAACCACAGCACGCAGGCCGCGGTGTAGGAATCGGATTGGGCCGAGGCCCGGCCCCCGAAGAAAAGTTCGGGCGCCTTGTAGTCGTCGGCGGCCTCCCCGGCCAGCACGGTGTCGGAGAGCTTCCAACGGTCGTCGATCGTGGCCTTCCCGGCCCCCAGGAACTGTACTTGGCTAGGGGTTACAGCGTCGAGCATGGTTCCGGCCTTGCGTGCACGATTGAGCTCGTCGAGCAGCTGCAGGAACATGCCCAGCGCCACCTCCGGCGCCAGCGGCCCGTTCGCCTTCACGTAGTCTTCGAGGTTCATGCCATTCCTTTCACTGGGCCAACTCGGCGAGGATTATCAGGTTCATGGTCGAGGGGGTGCCTTTGCCGTTTTGCAGGCAGGTGATGAACACCAACCTTCCCGGGGTCGACGTCCAGATGTCGGTTTCTTTACGCAGCGCGGTTTTCAGCACCGTCCGCGAGCCGGTCACCCAGTAGCGGTGGGCGTCGACCAGGATTTCATCCCCCACGGCGACGGCCGCGCGCTGGTTGGGCACGTCGATCAGGTAGCTGCCGGGGGCCAGGTGGTTGTTCTGCCCGGCGGTTGCGCCCTCGGTGCGCAGGGAGTGAGCGACGACGTACAGCGTCCCCTCTTCGGCACGCTCGGGCGGCACGCCCATGTTGCGAACCGAATACGCGGACTTGAATCCGGGAGGGTTCATCCGCCCGTCGACGGCGTTGATTGAGCCCAGCGGGACGTCCAGCCCGACGGAGGGCACGACGAAGCGAACCTTGGAGTCCTCCAGCGCGGATTGGCGTTCGGCCTCGCCGGGGAGCATGTCGTCGTCGGGGACGACGTAGCGGCCCACCTCCATGGTCTCCAGCGCCCCGGCGGTTTGCGACCAGTACTGCCAGCCGAAGTACCCGGCCCCGACCAGACACAGCAAGGCCAGCGCGATGAAAATCCATCCGCGCCGGTCTTTCTTGGCGGGCAGCGCCCTCCTCGCCTTTACAGCCATCCGTTCCTCTCAGCCGTGCAGTAGGCCTGCAGCCGGTTGGAGGCGTTCAGCTTGTTCAAGATCAAGGACAGGTAGTTGTCGACCGTGCCCTTGGATAGGCACAGCTCCTGGGCGACCTTCTGGGTCGAGCCGAGCATGGCGGTGCGTTTCAAGATGATGCGCTCGCGTTCGGACAGCGGACAGGTGCCGATGGCCTTGGCGCGGTTCAGCAGTTGGCCGTCGAACATGCGCCTTCCGGCGAGAACCGCGCGCACGACGTCGAGGATCTGCTGGAAGGAGGTGTCCTTGGTCAGAAACGCCCAAGCGTCCTTCTGGTAGGCGTCTAACACGTAGCTGGCTAGGGCGAACGTCGTCAGGATGATGCAGCGGCAGTTGGGTACCGTGCGCTTGAACTCTTCGAGAACCTCCAGGCCGGTCATGTCCGGCATCCGGATGTCGAGCAGCGCCACCTGCGGCGGGAAGAGCCAGGCCTGGCCGACAGCCTCCCGGCCGTTCTTGGCGACGACCACGTTGAAGTCTTGCTGTTTGCGCAGCATCTCTGCGAAGGATTCGCGGATGGCAGCCTTGTCCTCGGCCAGGAGGATCGTGGTCATCCCCTCCATGTGGCCCTCCTCAGCTCCACCTTCGTGCCGCCGAGCTTCAAGGACTCGCCGACTTCTACCGTCATGCCGAGGTCTGCGGCGCGTGCGCGCATCTCGACTAACCCTTTCCCCATTGAATAATCCCCCATTCCTTTTCCGTCGTCTTCGACGCGCATACCTTCGCCGTCTACCTCGATACGCACATGTTCGGCACGTGAGTGCTGCATGATGTTCGCGACGGCCTCGAGCAGGATCGTCGAGTATCCGTAGTCGGACTGCGGCGGTGGGACGCTAGCCATCATCCACTCCACCTTCATGCCCATGTTCTCCAGCATCTCGACGGCCTTCACCAGCTCTTGCTCGAAGCGCTCAGATCCAAGATGTTCGACGATCTTGCGCACCGATTCGGACGTCTGCCGGGTTTGTCTGGCGGCCCGTTCCAGCGCCACCTCGGCAATCTCAATATCGCCTTCGCGGATATGCATGACGGCCTTTTCCAACTGCATTGGAACCTGTACCGCCACCGGGCCGACGTGGTCATGCAAATCGAGCAAAATGCGGTTGCAGGCTGAACGTTGGGCGACTTGCAATATTGCGCGGTTCGGGATCTGGGCACGCCGGGTGCGCTCGCGGTGCATGTGCAGGTGAAATAGCAATATGCTCAAGGCGGCGAAAACTACCGCCATCCCCGGCACCGCTCTGAGAACGGCCAATGTGATGAACTTCAAATCCCTCCGTCCCACAATCCCATCGATCCCCCTTATTGAGCAGGATGCTCAGTCCAAACGCCGTGACGCAGGCTTTGTCACGACTTCAGGCCTACCCATCCAGCCTTGTGACGACAGTAATGACCATAGTCAAATCGAGGGAGCCCGTTCACCATGCCCCTTTGTGAACGGCCACCAATCTCCTGAAATTTTTCACATCGGTCAGTGCCACCTGTGCATTTTTTCATTTGATGCCGGCTTCGACGCAAACCGAAGCACGCTTCCACCGACATTGCACCACATTAGCTCGCGGTTACCCCTTTTCAATCACCCATTCTTCGTATTCAACTACATCCTTTTGCGCGATATATTAGAAGGCGGACGCTAAGCTTCGGGCGGCGGTCAGCCAATTATTGCGAATGCGAATCTGCACGTAATCCGATAAGGTCAGGTTGGCGTGCATAGGCTCCTAGCCTGCGCGTAAGTGCAAACACACGAGGAAAAGGACACATGTCTGAGTTTCGTACGGTCGTAAGGGGCTACGAGCCCGCTGCGGTGGAGCAGACCATTTCTCAGTTGAAGGAACAGCTAGAGGCCGCGAAGACGCGCGCCGAGGCGCGTGAGGCCGAGGCTCTCAAGGCCACGGCGATCGCCAAGGAGCTGAACAACCAGCTGGTGAAGCTCAAGAACGAGCCGAAGCCCGAACCGGAGACCCCCACCTTCGAGGGGCTGGGCATCCGGGTCGGCAAGATTTTGCAGTTGGCCCAGGACGAGGCCGCCGAGGTGCGCTCCAACGCCCAGGCCCAGGCCGAAGACCTGACCCGCCACGCCGAGCAGGCGGCTAACGACGCCCGCGCCGAGGCCGAGGCATACGCCCGCGACCTGTGCTCGCGCGCCGAGGCCGAGGTCGCCAAGACGATGGCGAACGCCAAGCGCCAGTCGGACGAGATCATCGATTCCGCCGACCGCGAGGCATCTGCCCGCCGCAAGGAGGCCGAGTCCTACTTCGAGACGCAGAAGGCCAAGTCCGCTGCGCAGGCCGCCGAGTTCGAGCGCACGATGGCCGAGCGCAAGGATCGCGCCGCCGAGGACTTCGCCATGCAGGTTCGCAAGAACGAAGAGGCCCACGCCCGTGCGGTGGCCGACCGCGAGGCCGTCATCGCCGAGACGAACGAGCTCAAGGCCCAGGCCGAGGAATATGCCGACGCCACCATCAAGACCGCCAACCAAGAGGCCCGCCAGATCATCGAGGACGCCCGCGTGAACGCCGAGAAGGTGCGCCACGAGTCCGAGCGCGAGGTACATGCCGCAAAGGCCCGCCAGGAGGCCATCAACCAGCAGCTCTCCTCGCTGCGCGATATGTTCACCAACTTCCCCGGTTCTGGTAAGGACAAGCCGATCGATCCCGCCGCGCTGTTCGACCAGGCCGCTCAGCCGGTACCGCCCCAGCCCGCCGCACCCGCTGCGGCTCCTGCTGCCGAGCCTGCCGCTCAAGAAGCTCTTATGTGAATATGTGAGTTAGTGAAACGAAGGGCCGCTGGGTTTTCCCAGCGGCCCTTCGTCCATGTTGGTTGTTCTTTTACGTAACGTCTTTAGCTACGACGTCCAGGCAGTTCACTCCACGCGGGACAGATACGCCACGTGCGGACGGTCGCGGCCGTCGCGGTAGGCGACCAGCACCTGCGAGCCGCGCTTGACCCCGACGAGCGCCGTGGAGAATCCGCTTTGCTTCGGATCTTTGGTGTCTACCTTGTATTTGTAGTTGTCCTGGGCATTTTCGCGGGTACCGTCGTCGGTTAGGTACAGCGAGAAATCCAAGAACACCTGATCCCCGTCGCCGACGGCCTGACCCTGGCCGTCGCTCAAGATTCCGGTGCAGGAGCCCTCCACCGGCAGCGACGTCACGGGCAGCGATCGCATATCGGACTTGCTCCAGCCCGACTCCTTGAGGTGCGTCACCAGCGAATCGAGAGCCGCGCACGGCTCGGGTTTGGGGCTGTGTCCTGGCCCGAAGGCCCACACCCCCAGACCGACGCCCAGCGCCAGTACCCCGGCAACCCCGGCAATCCACCACTTCCGGCCAAGGCGGGTATTCCCCGCCTTCGGCTCTTCGGCAACCCGGGTTCCGGGCACTGAAGCCCCGTCCTCAGGCTCAGCCGAACCCGAAGCCAAGACCGCGGCCTCAGTCGCAGTATTTTCTTCCCCCGCTTCCTCCATCACGAGAAAATCGTCCATTTCATCCCATCTATTCTTCGGTTTGTTCCTTCTTCCTGCGGCGGTAGGCAACCAGAATCAGAATGGCGGCGGCCAAGCCAAGCCCGCCGATCATCCAAGGAAGCCCGCCGTCGGGGCTCACCAGCCAGCCGCCGGTGAAGACTTTCGCACCCTTCTCCTCTTCAGGAGCGGCGACAATGACGCTCGGGGAAGGTTCGGAGGGGATGGGCTCGTTCACCTCAGGCGCCGCAACTGAGGGCAGGGGTGCCGGAACCGGCGTGGACGGTACCGGGGTTTCCGGGGCCTTCTCGCGGGTGACGTCGACGTTGAGGTTGGCAAAGCCGCCCTCGTCGAGCCCGCCGATGTCGGTGAGCGGCGTGGCGTTGAGCTTGTTGCCATAGGCGCTTTCGCCGTGGGAGGCACCGGTCTTGATCAGCGTCCAGCCGGTGGTATGCCCGGCCAGGGTGTATGCAGCCACGTCCATTAGATCCGTGGGGGCAACCGGCCCGACCGAGACCACCGGGGCCTGGGCGTCCCAGGGGTAGCAGGCCGCCAAGGTCTTGAAGGTGATAACCACCGACGCGGTGGTGTCGGAATCGTGGCCGAAGTTGAACAGGATCGTGCCGCGCAGTGCGGTGTCGCGCTTCCAGTACTCGCCCGGTTTGCCCCACTCGGCGAAGACCAGCCCGGCGTTATCTGGCCAGATGGAATCCTCGCTCAGCCCGGGATCGTCGGTGTGTGAGACGTATTCGAGCTTGTCGGCGTCGTATGTCAGGGCCAGGAGCAGGGCCTCGAAGGCAAAGCCGTTGCCCGCTGTGGCGCTGACCTTGATTTTTACCTCCGACCCGGCTTCGGTGAGAGCAGCCGGGTCGGAGAGCTGTTGGATGGCGAGCTCGCCAGCAGGGCCCACTGCGGCGCTCGCCGGTGTCACCGGCGCGAAGGCCAGGAGCCCCGCGACGAGCGCGGCAAGGCCACGCAGAAAGCTGCGCTTGCCCTCGTGGCGTGTTGTCAAGGGACGGATGTGTTCGTCGCCCAGGTGGCACATTTCTTTCATTTCCTTGCTTTCTACTTCAGGCCCGAGGTGTTCTGGCGCAGGCTTGCGACGTACAGGGCGAGCGCCCTGGCGTCCTCGTGTCCGACGACCGGATCCCAGCCCAGCGGGGCGGCGACGAAGTCGCGGTTGGCGTTGGCCAGCAGCCCGGTGAACTCGTCGCACACCTTGCCGTAGAGGGCTGCGGTGCGATCGCCTGCGGCGTAGAGCTCGGCTTCGGCCACGTCGTCGGCGTTTACGACGCCGTTGCGGTCAATATCGCCTGGGACGACCACCGTGAAGGAGGCCTTGATGTCCGGGTTCTCCTTCAAGGCGACGATCACCTTGGCGATGCCCGAGCGGGCGGCCTTGAGCTTCATGCCTTCGACCGTGATCGGCGTGTCCATGCCGCCGAGCGCCTGAGCTTCGATCGTCACCGCCGACTCCGGGTAGCCGTCGGGCGCCTCGGAGGAGGTGACCTTCACGGTTACGAAGTTGGCGTGGTCGGTGCGAACCTGCGAGGCGGGCTCGCCGTCGGCCTCCACGATCTCCTCGATGTCCTTCCCGGCCCACGGCTCGGAGCCGTTCACCTTGGCCTGCAGCATGACGGCTGCGGTGGTGTAGCCGGAGGGAACCTCAAAGTCGGACGGGAGTGCGACCTCGATGCGGAACCTGGCGGTTGCCTTGGCGGTGTCGGTTGCGGCCTTGGCGTCGAACAGGTAGGTGCCCAGGTCTTCGCCGGTGTTGTACTTATCGCCGGTGAACACGTCGATGAAGTTGCCCGAATCGCCTTCGCCGTCGACGTCCGCGAGCGCGGCCGCCGGGGGCTCCAGCTTTTCGCCGGTGGAGGAGAGCTTCAGCACCTGGATGTGCAGGGCCTTGGCGATCTCGGCCAGCCCGCCCTCCGCGAGCTTCTTGGCTTCGGCGCGGTTGATCTTGGCGTTGTCGCCGTAGATCCACACGGTGTTGCCGTCCGCATCGGGCCCGTCGGGAACCAGCACCTCGGCGTCGACGATTACGACCTTGACCTTCTTGGCGATGGTCTTGTCGGGCGTCGAGTCGGGGGCGGCCACGGTGATCTCGTAGTCGCCGACCTCGGTGTCCGGGTTGGGCACGAGCTCGCCCAGGTCGGAGATGAAGGCGGGCACGTCCAGTTCCTCGCCCGTCAGGCCGTCGAAGACCTGGGGTGCTGTGAGCTGCAGCAGCTGTGCCTTCAGGCCGTCCTCGCTGAGGGCGACGGCATCCTTGCGCATGACCGTCGGCCAGGCGGTGAGGATGCGGCCATCGCCGACCACGAACCTGCCGTCGTTGACGACGACCACGCGGATGGCGGTGGCGACGTTGTAGTCGGTGTCGGTGACCGAGTACTTCAGCTGGTAGATGCCCGGTTCGGCCAGATCGAGTTCCTTCGCGCCCTCGGGTGTGGAGACGCTCACCTGGTCGACCGAGATCGTGTCGCGGTCTTCGAAGTCGAACACCGTAACGCCGACCTTCTGCTTGGCGGCGGTGTCGAACTCGCTAGGCTCCAGCGAGCCTGCGGGCTTGTCGGAGGCCTTGCCGATCCACACCTGCAGCGGAGAGGTGGCCGTGATGGTCGGGGCTTGGCCCGGCCCGACGAGCAGCTCGACTCCGACCTTGGCGCTGTGATCTTCGCCGACCCAGAACACGACCGTGAACTTGGAGCCGTCGTCGAACTTGCCCTTCTCCTTGTAGGTGGAGCTGAAGCCGCCGTCGTCGAAGGAGGCCGCGTCGGTGATCGACGTGAGGGCCACCGCCGGGGTGCCTTGCTTCACCAGCTGATCGGAGAAGCGGTAGAGCGATTCGACCTTGCCGCGTGCGACCAGCTCGTCGGAGAAGGCCTGCAGGTCAACTCCGGTAGCGCCGTCGCCCTTCTCCCCCACGGCCTTGGCCGCGAGCTTGGCGGCGTCGATGGCGTTGATGCGGAAGTTGTAGCCGACGATCGAGTACGAGTCGCCGTTGCCGCCGTTGCCGCCTTCGCCCAGCACCTTGGCGGTGATGTGCAGGAAGTGGTCGGCGTGCCCGGTGACGGCCAGCTTCGGCTGGTAGTTATCCGGCGTCTTGGAGTACCCGCCGGTCGCGGCGACGGAGACACCCACGGGTGCGCCCTCGATCGTCCAGGCGGCGGCGTGCGATTCGGCGAGGATCTGCCCGGAGGCGTTCTCGGTCGAAACCTTGGAGGACTCGATCACGAAGGACGACGCCCTCATGATGTACTCCTGGTCGATGTGGAATCGCCCGTCATTGACGACGACCGCGCGCGAGTCGGAGACCTGGTTGTGGTCGGTGTCGGTGGCGGTGTATTCCACCTGGTAGACGCCCGGTTCGGCAGCCGGAATCCGAGTAACCGGCTGGCCGGTGCCGTCCTTGATCGTGTAGGTCAGGCCCGCGGCGCCCGGCTCGTCCGGGATACCGGTCAGATCCTTGGGATCTTCGACGTCAGTGGCCACCACCCCGGCGATGATCTGGGCGCGGCTGAGGGCCTCGTCCAGTGCGCCGTTCACCGCGTATTCCAGCGGCTTCGGGGTGACGGTGATCGTCGGAACGTTCCCGGAGGTGACGGAGATCCACAGCTCGACGGAGGCCGTGTTGGCCTGGTCGGAGACGGTGAACAGGTACTTGCCCGGGGTCGACCGGTGGTCGGCGCCGGAGAAGGCGTCGATGAAGGCCTTGGCCTGGTCGGCTTTGGTGACCGCCTTGAGGTCGGTGACATCGCCGTTCGGGTCGATGCGGGTGGCACCGGCCTTGAGGGCCGTCAAGATGGCGTCCGTCTTGGCCTCGGTGTTGCCCGCAGCGACCAGCGCCTCGGCCTCGTGAACCGAGAGCTCCAGCGGGGTGCCGTAGACCCACACGTTGTCCTTGCCGTCGATGATTTCAGCGTCGACGACCCGGCCCTTGATGGCCTTCTTCTCCAGCACCGCCGGGGCCTCGCCCTCGGTGAGCTTGCCGTCGGTGGCCGCCACGGTGATGTCGTAGGTGGCGGGCGTCGCCGAGTAGCCGCCGTCGGAGTCGACCAGGATGTCGCCCTGGCCGAGCTCGGCGCCGGTGGTGGCGTTGAAGACGCGGGCGCCGGACAGCGAGATGATCTGCTGATCGCGCTTGGACTTGTCGGCGGGCACCTTCTTGGCCTGAACCATGAAGGAGTCAGCCTTGAGGATGCGCTTGTCGCCCACCTGGTAGGAGCCGTCGTTGACGACGACCACGCGCGGCGCGGTGACGTTGTTGCCGTCCGAGTCGGTCAGCGAGTAGGTCAGGCGGTAGATGCCGGCCTTCGAGGTGTTGACCGGCCCGTCGAGGTAGGTCACCAACACGTCGTCGTCGGTCATGCAGCCGTGACCGAGCAAGCAGTCGTCCTCTTCATCTGAATAGCTGACGCCGTCAAGCTCGGAGTCTCTATCCCACGTTGCGGGCGGATCGGTCAGCTCGATCTCCACCGGGGTGGTGACTTCGAGCTCGGGCGGGGTGCCCTGGGTGACGATGCCCTTGGTGGATACCTGAACCGGCGGTGCGGCGACGTCGTGGGCCGGGGTACCCGTTCCGGGATCGGTCGGCACGCGCACGCCGAACACCAGGTCGTAGCCCTCGGGCTTTTCGACAGCGGCGAATCCGCCGTTATCCACCAGGCGCGGAACGCCGGGGGCCACGTCGTCGACCAGCTTGTAGACCCGCACGTAGGCGGCCTCGATGAGCGCGGCATCAATCCCGCGCGGATCATCGATCAGCGCCTGAGCCTCGGCCACGTTCACGCGGAAGTGGTTGGCTGCGATGGCGTACTGGTCGTAGACGTCGCCCGGGTAGATGACGTCGGCCTTGACCACTGTGCCGGTGACGGTCTTGGTGGCGCTCAAACCCTCCAAGGAGGCCGAGAAGGTGATCTGGTAGGAGCCGATGACGCCGTTGCGGAAGTCGACCGGCAGGTCGGCGGTATCAACCGAGAGCGGGTTGCCCTTCGAGTCGTAGGCCTGGGCCTCGGCGAGCGAGCGGACCATGTCCTTGTCGAACGGGGCTTTCTCGGCCTGGATCACGAAGTTCTTCGCGCCCATGATGATGGCCGTGCCGCCGTCGTCGGGCTTTTCGATCTCGAAGCGGCCGTCGTTGATGACAGTGGCGCGCTTCTCGGTGGTCGAGTTCGAGTTCGAGTCGGTGACCGTGTAGCCGACCGGGTAGACGCCCGGGTTGTTGGTGTCGATCACCGGCAGCTTGTCAGAGCCGACCGTATGAGCCTTCACGGAAGAGGTGAGGTCGCCGTCGATATCGTCAGTGGCGCTGACGCCTTCCTTGAGTTCGCCCTCGGTCATCTGGTGCTTGTTCTGCGTCTGGGCGATCTCCAGCGGCTCGGTGTCGAAGGTGATCACCGGGGCGTCGGAGTTGTCGGTGGTGAACTTCACCGTCACCTTCACCTCGGGTGCGGCCTTGACCGCGAACGTGACCGAGAAGTTGCCGTTGGCTTCGTTCTTCACCCCGTTGGCGGTAACGATGACGTCCGTGGCGGCAGCTGCACCGAGAGCCTTGACGGCCTCAGCCCCGGCCCTGCGGATCAGCTCGGCGTGGACGGCCGGCGTATCGCCGACCAGCCCGGCGGCGTCCTTGAGCTGGAGCGCCACGTTGTTCGCCCAGATGAAGTAGCGGGCCGAATCGGTGCCCTCGCCCGGGCCGTCGTCGAACTCGTCGGCCTTGACCACCTGGCCGGTGATGTCGGCCACGGGGTAATTGCCGGAGTAGTTGTTCAGCGGCTGCGGCGTGAGCTTGATCGGGTAGGTGCCCTTGTTGGCCTTGTATCCGCCGTTCTCGGCGACGGCCACCGCGGTTTGCGCGGTCACGTACTCGATGTTGCCGTTCTCGGCCACAGCCTTGATCTCCCAGGCCTTGGCCTTCGACTTGCTCAAGATGTCCTGATCCAGGTCGGAGCCCACCTCGTCGACCGGGGTGACGAAGGAGTAGCCCTGCAGCACCAGGCGGTGGTTGGGATCGGCATCCGGGTTATCCGGATTGTCGGGATCGTCCGGGTTGGGTTGCGCGGGTTCGTCGACCACGTAGGTTCCGTCGTTGACCAGAATCTTGGTGGTGACGGACACGTGGTTGTAGTCCGAATCCTGCGCGGTGTAGACGATCTCGGTGAAGCCAGCCTTCGAGGTGTCGACGTCGAACTTGGCACACGCCATGCTGGCCTGTTCCGCCTTCGTAATCGGCGTTGTCGGCACGGAATCGGAGCACAGCACGCCGGTGATCGGCAGATTTGGCCCGTCGATGTCGGTCGAAATATCGCCGGTCGGGTTATCCGCGCTCTTGGCCTCGTAGTCGGTGGCGATTACGCCCTCGGCCCACTTGTGCGCCTTGAGATCCTCGCCCTGATTGACGACGATCAGCGCCGGTGCCTCGATCTGCGGCAGTTCGCCGTTCTCCAGCACCAGCTTGGCGTCGACGGTCGTGCTCGGCTCTTCCTTGATGCGGAAGGTGAGCGCGTACTGGTCTCCGGCCTCGATCTTGCCGCCGGCCTTGGTGATGGCGTCGGTCAAGGATTCGGGCACCAACTCGACGGTGCAGTTATCGGGGCTGCACTGATCCATGGTCAGGCGGGTGAAGCCGCGGGCGGCCACACGCTCGTTCATGAGGGCGAGCAGCTCGTCCTTGGTGACCTCGCCGGTGCCGGATTCGGCAGCCTGCCAGGCCTCGACCCACTTCTCGACGGCCGTCACCGACACGCGGATGTTCTTGGCCGAGATGGACTTGGAGTCGCCGTTGGTGATAGCGCCGATCGGCTTGGCCGGGTTCGGGTCGAGCAGCACGCGCACCGGGATGGTGAGCGGCGTGAAGGTGATGGTCTCATCCGCCGGGCGGATGGCAACGTTGAACACCTGCTCTGCCTGGATCTCGCCGGTCAACCCGCCGAGATCGCTGGCCGTGACGCCGAGGGCCGCGATGTTCTGGCCCTGAACCACGTAGCCCTTCGCACCGGATTCGGTGAGTACCTGGGCCGCACCGGATACGACGTCTTGCGAGCGAATGCCGTAGCCAAGGGCCCTGACGATGTACGTCTTACCGGCGCCGTCCTCGATCTGGTACTGGCCGTCGTTGACGATGATGATCCGCTGACCGGTGGAGGTGTTGGAATCGGAGTCGGTGGCCGTGGCGCGCACGATGTAGGCGCCGGGTTTATCGACAGGGATGGATTCGACCTTGTCGCCGCCGTCGAGCTTGACGATCTCAACAACCGCGAGCGTGTCTTGCAGCGCCTCGCACTTTTCTTCGGAAAGGTACTTGTCGCCGTCCATCGCGCAGTCGTCAGCGTCGTAGACCGAGCCGTTGATGAGCAAACCTTCGGCGTTCAGCTTCCCATCGGTGACGTACTTGTTATCGATAGAACCGATCTCGTACTCGTGCGTGATCTGGTTACCGTTGAGGGCGTCGCCGTCCTCGTCGAAGTTGATAACCGGCGCCTGGCCCTCGGAGACGGTGAGCTTCAAGGAAATCTTGGAGTTGTTATCGCCTGCGATCTGAGCGTCGACGCCGTACTCGCCCTTGTCGTCGTCCAGGTTGGTATCGCCGTCGGGGAAGTGAGCCAAGAAGGTGTCGAACCCGGAGAACTCGAAGTTCTTGGGAGCGGTACCGAGGCTGCCGTCGGCCTCCACGCGCAGGCCGCGCACGTTGAGTGCGGCCTTGAGCGAATCGGTCTTGCCTTCGCGCAGGTCGGCGGCGATGGCGCGGGCCTGGGAGCGCGAGATAGTGGCGTTGTCGCCGAGCGTGTACTCGGTGGCTCCTTGCTCGTTCGGGTCGTTCGGGCCGATGACGTCGGCGGCGATCACGTGCACCTTGATGGTGAGCGTCACGTTGCCGGTGCCGCTGACGGACGGCACGGCCACGCGCACATCGTAATCACCGGCGTCGGCGATGCCATCACTATTGGCGTCGGCTCCCAGCGAACCCAGGTCGTCGACGAACGCGATGCCGGGCAGCTTGGTTCCGAGCACACCGTCGTAGGCCATGGCGTGCGAGCGGGAGATCACCTGCGCCTGGAGGGCGGTGGAATCCAGCGGCACATCGGCGGCGGGGACGGCGTAGGAGGAGGCGTAGAGCACGCGCTCGCCCTCACCCTCGTCCTCGGAGTAGTGCCCGTCATTTACGACGATCAACTTGGGTTTGGCTGTGACGTTTCCGTCGGAGTCGATATAGGACATCTGGGTCGGGTACAGGCCCGGCTTCCAGGAGACGAAGCCCTTGTCGTCGGTGATCTGGTCGGGGTAGCCGCTTGAGGTGACCCACGCGGTGTGGGTGCGGCCGTCGCCGGTCAGATCGGAGCCGAGGTTGAGTGTGCCGGTGGACTGGTCATAGCCGGTGGTCGTAACCTCGCACACTTGGAGTTTCTTGGCGAACGCGTCGTCGCCTTGAGCATCGGCGAACTGTTCGTCGGTGGGCTTGGTGTTGACCACGTGTCCGGCCTGGTCAGGCGTCTTGGCGCTGGCTAGGTTCACCAGGGCGCCGAGCTGTTCGCCCGCCTCCAGAGGAGTGTTCAAGAAGGCGAACTTGCCGGAGATGACCTGTCCACCGGCATTCTTCACCTGGAACACGGCAGCTTCCGGGAGATGGGATAGAGCCCCGGTGTATTCCAGGTTGGTTCCCGCCGTCGAAGGCTTGCTGCCGTTGGAAACAACCTCGCGGTAGACGGGGTTGCGGCGGTTGAGTATTTCGGCCTCCGTGCCCGCGGCGCCGTCGGTGCACAGCGCGTGGGTGTCGGATGCGGGGCTGACCCCGGCCTGACGGTCGGCGTCCTCGTAATCCCACACCGCACCGAACTGGTTGGTGCCCAGCAGCGTCGGGTCGGTGAGCTGATCCCCGGAGATGTTCACCGGGGTGGTCAGGTGTGCCTGCGGCGGGACGCCCGTGTAGGCCGTGCCGATCGCCTCGGCCTTCAGGTTGACGCCGTCGAGCGTGTAGACCGCGTTGAAGTTGACGGCCTTAGAGTTCACCAGGTTGGCGTCCCACGTGCGCACGTCGGCACCCTTGTTTCCGCTTGCCGGGGGCAGCGGGGTCTTGTTCTGGCCGTCGTAGTAGAAGCCGTCGGTGGCGACCTTGAGCTTGTCGGAGATGTTCTCTCCTGCGATCAGATCGAACGCTTGGGCGCGCCCGGCGGTCTCGCCGATTAGGCCCTTGTCGATCTTGGCCTGGGAGGCCTTGTTGCAGGTGCTGATCTCGCCGTTGCTCTTGGCGGCCCAGTTGCCCTCGCAGACGAGGTCGCGCCAGTCGCCGATGGATTCGGACCAGTTGCGGGCGGTGATCGCGTGCTCGCCGTCATCGACGATGATCTCTTCGTCGACGACGAACGCCTTGAACGCCTTCACCGGCGCCTTATCGGCGTCGATGGTGATCTCGAAGGAGTACTCGCCCTTCGGGGCCTTGTCGACGTAGTTCGCATCGAAGGCGTTGAACTTGATCTTGTCGAACAGGTTCGCACCCTCGGAGGTGAAGGCGCTGGCCTTGGCCTTGCCGAGAACAGCGGCCTGGGCAGCGACGACGTCCTTGGTGTTGATGACGAACGAGTTCGCGCCCAGCACGTACTTGCCGTCCTCGTCGACCACGTAACGACCGTCGTTGACCACAACCATGCCGTCGGTGTAGCCGGGGTTGCCGTCGGAGTCGGTAGCGGTGAAGGACACCTTGTACAGGCCCGCGCGATCGGCGGGGATGCTGGCCACTTCAGTGCTGCCGGTCTCGGTGATCTCCAGGATCCGGGTGGCCGTGATCGACGCCTCCAGGGCCGACTTCTGCGGGTCAGCGGTGTCCTCGGCGTCAGTAACGGAGACCTTCTCCTTGATCGCGGCGGCAGTGAGCTTGCCGTCTTCGACCTTGTCCGAAGCGATCGGAATGTCAAGGTTGTTCACCAGGGAGGTGAGCACCGGGGCGTTGCCGTCGGCGACGGTGACGTGCAAGGTGATCTGCGTGCCCTGGTAGGCGACCCGCAGCGAGTAGGTGCCGAGGTCTTCCTTGGTGAAGGAGCCCTTGAACGCATCGACCAGGCCGTCGACGTCGGTGACGGTGACGCCGGTGAGCTTGTCCAGATCCGAAACCTGGGTGATGGTCGCCGAGTTGGACGTCTGGGCGTGGGCGGCGGCGAGGTAGGCCTTGTCGAAGCCGTTGGCGTCGCCGATCAGGGCCTTGACCTGCGCCGGGCGCAGGTTCAGGTGGTTGCCCCACACGTACTGGGTGGTGCCGTCGGGGTTATCGACGGACGGGCCCACGGGCTTGTCCGGGCCCACCACATCGGCAGCGACGACGAACGCCCTGCGCTGCAGACCCTTGGTGTCGGTGACGCAGAACTGATCCTTCTCGTGAATTTGGATCGCGTGGCCGTCGGCCTTCGCCTCGGTGTCAGGCCCGTTGTAGGCGGTATCGAAGCGAATGCCGTTGCCGTTCGCACCGTCGGCCTCGGTGCCGCACGCACCCGGGTTGCCCCAGGTAGCGGGCTCACCCCAGCCGGTGTACAGCACCGGGTTGTCAATGAGCGCGCCAGTGGCCAGCTCGTATTGCTTGGAGCCGGTGCGGGTCAGGGCCTGGGTCTTGCGGGTATCCAGCCCGGCGACGTCCTTGGCCGCGATGGCGTAGTTGTGCGCCTCGATGATGGTGTCGCCCACATACCAGGGCTCGTCCGGGTTCTGGACCACGACCGTCGCCGTGGTGAACACCTGGTTGGAATCCGAGTCGGTGAACGTGTATTGCACCTGGAAGACGCCGACCTGTTTGGTCTTGCCCTCGGAATCGACCGGGATCGACGATTCGATCTCCAGGCCGTCCTCCAGCGCATCGCCGGTGACCTGGTGCTCATCGCCGGTGCCGTCCTCAAGGTCGGTGACGGTGACGAGCTCACCCAGCTTCGGCTTCTCGCCGAGGTTGTAAACCGCGTTGCGGGCGCCGATCTGCGGGGCCTCACCCTGCGTGACGATGCCCTTGACGGTGACGTGCGCGCCCGGGTTCAGCAGCGAGCCTTCCTGGGCGATGGCGAAGGAAACCGGGTAGCCTTCGTGGTTCTCTACTGCGGCATATCCGCCCTTGTCAGAGAGCTTCGCATCGGCGTCGACGGCGTTCTCGACCAGCTTGACCACGCGGGCGTTGGCGGCGGCGACGAACCTGTCGTTCTGGGCCTGATCCGAGCCCTTGAGCAGCTCCTCGGCCCCGGCCAGGTTGCGGGTGAACGGCGAGGCCAGGATGCAGTAGCGGCCATCGGGCGTGCAGTCGATCTCGGTGTCGTCGGTCACCACGGTGGCCTTCACCGTCTTCTCGACGGCCTTGGGCGAGCCCGCGGTGAACGTGAAGGAGAAGTCGCGCGGCAGGGTCTTGACGTCGATCTGATCGCTGTATGCCGAATCGAAGGACTTGAACGCCGCCTCGTCGGTGATGTCGTTGCCCTCGGCGTCGTAGGCCTCCAGGCCGGACTTCTCGCGAACCTGGGCCTTGTTGGCATCCCCGGCAGCCGGAGCGACGTCCTGGTGCTTGATGACGTAGTTGTGCGCGCCGATCGTGGTCTCGCCGACCTCGAAGCGGCCATCGTTGACGACGATCAGGCCCTTGACCTCAGCTTGGTTCCCGTCCTCATCGGTGACCGAGAAGGTCGCCTGGTAGGCGGCGGCTTCGGTAGCTGAGATGGCCGCAACGCTCTGGCCCTTGTGGGTGATGGCCACGGAGATCGCGTCGGCGTCGAACGCACCTGTCGGGTTTTCGTCGCTCTTGAGCTCCTCGTCGGTGGCCGAGACCGAGCGCTTCAGGGCCCATTCCTTGATATTGCCCTGGGCGTCGATGTCGGCGGCGCCGATCTCGCCGATCTTGTACTCGACCGGGAACTGGCCGGTGATCTGCGGGAGATTTCCGGCGGTCACCGTGATCTTCAGCGTGATGAAGTCGGTACTGGGGGCCGGGCCGTAGAGCTTCAGCGAGTACTGTCCGAGCGTCTTGGCGGCGATGCCGTCCTTGAACGCCTGCATATCGGCGTTATCGAACACCGGCTGCACCACCTCGATACCGGCCTGCGTCTTCTTGAGCGCGGCCGCCTGCAACGCGGACTTGAGGGCCGCGTTGAGGTCGGGGCTAGCGGTGAGCGCTTGCGCCTCAGACAAGCGCATGGTGGCGTTGTTGCCCGACAGCTGCAGATCGCCGAATTCTTCGACGACCTCGGAGTCGATCACGTAAAGCTTCTTGGTGTTGACAAGCGGATTTTCGCGCGTGTCTTCCTTGGCCTGCACCTGAACCGGGTAGCCCTGATCGTTGTGGTCGGTGGAGATGGCGTCCAGGTTGCGCACCTTCGGCGTCAGGTCGGTGACGGTTCCGTTCTCCTTGTGGAACTGCCAGGCCTTGGCGTCGACGAGCGTGAGCACGGCCTTTTCCTTGCCGTTTGCGCTGATCGCGGAGACGAAATCGGCCTTCTTCGTCCAGTTGTCGTGGGCGGTGATGAAGATGCCGGTTTCGGGATCGTACTCGCCCGAGCCGTCGTTGATGATGATGACCTGCTTGGCGTTGACGACGTTCTCGTCCTCGTCTTCGACCTTGATGGTGTTGGGGTACATGCCCGCGGGCGAGGTCTGAACCGGTGCGCCGTTAGCCCAGGTCACGGTGATCTTGAGCTTGTTTGGCAGCGTCTCCTTGTCGGAGGCAGTGATGCCGTAGCCGGGAGCGTCGGCACCGGCGTAGGTGTCCCAGCCGATGTACCCGGCGGGCTTTTCGCCAGGGCCGGTGTAGACGAGCACCGGGGAGATGGCGATGATCTTCGGGGCCTCGCCGTTGGCGACCGTGCCCACGACTGTCGGCTCGGCGGCATTGGCCCAGTTTCCGGAGACCTTCGCACCGAAGGTGATGTCGTATTCGCCCTTCTTGGATTCGAATCCGCCGTTGTTGCGCACGGCTGCGGCCGCGTCGGCGATACCGTCGACCAGCTTGAACACACGGGCGGAGGCGGCCTCGACGTAGGCGCTGTCGCCGGCCTCGACGATCTCCTTGGCCTTGGTCAGCGTCACCTCGAAGTTCTTGGCGGTGACCAGGTAGCGGTCGTCGGGGTCGACCTCGGGGATGACGACGTCATCGGCAACGATCGTGCCGGTGGCGGCCTTCACCGGGTCAAAGCCCTTGACCTTGAAGTTGAAGCGGTAATCGCCCTCCTTCGCCGGGCAGGTAAAGCCAGCGGAGCTCCAGTTGGAGATTTCCAGGTCGGCGTCGGGCAGCTTCACGCCGTCGAGGTCGTAGGCCGTAGCCTCGGCCTGACGCTTGACCCACGCCTGGTCGCACTGCGCGTCCTTCACCTTGGCGACGAAGTTGCGCGCCGAGATGATGACGTCTTCGGTAACCAGGATGCGGCCGTCGTTGACGATAATCGCGCGCTTAGCCGAAACCTTGTTGTCGTCGGTGTCCGTGTAGGAGTACTCGGCGGCATAGACGCCCGCGTGTTTGGCGGAGATTCCGGAATCGGCGGACTTCTCGGTGGCGATCGTCGCACCTGTCTTGTCGCGGATCACCCACTCGACGTCGTCGATGTCGACCTCGTGGGTCTTCTCGTCGCCGTCTTCCTCATCCTTGGCGACGACCCCGGCGAGGATCGCGTCCTTGGTGAGTTTGCCGTCCTTGATGAGCGCCGAATCAAGCCCGTCGATCTGGTATTCGAGCGGGGAGGGCTTGGCCTCGATGGTCGGCTCGGTGCCGTAGATGAGCACCTTCGGCTCGATGATGTGGGTTTCGTGCCCGACGATGCCGAACTTCACCGTGTAGTCGGTGCCTGCTGCAGCACCCGACTGGATCGGGTTCGAACCCTGGAGCGCGACGGGCGCGTCCTTGATTTCGCCCTTAACCTCGTAGCCCTTTGCGCTTGTCAGGGCCTTGATCTTGTCCTTGACGGCATCGGTTTGGCCGACGTAGTTCTTCACCTGGGAGGTGCGGATCTTGTTGTCCTTGGCCGTCAGGTAGTAGGTGGCGCCGGTCTCCGGGTCGACCTCGGGGCCGACAATGATGGAATCGTCATCGACGACCACAGCCGAGATGGCCTTGGAAACCGCAGCCTTCTCGGCCACCTGGATGGTGATCGGGTAGGTGCCCTCCTTGGCGTCCTTGGCGTAGGCCGGATCCTTGGAACCGACCGCAACACCGGCGTCGGTGAGCCCGGCGGCGTTATCGAGGTTGACCTTCCAGGCCTGGGCACCGGAGGCGGCCAAGATGGCGGAATCGGCGGCGTCGGCCTCGGAGGCCTTCTTGATGAACGAATCGGCGCGCAGGATGTAGCCGTCGGTGTGGTCGACGGTGAAGGAGCCGTCGTTGACGACCACAACGCGGTACTTGACCGTGCTCAGGCCGGAACTGTTGGTCACCGAGTACTTGACGGTGTACGTCCCCTTCTTGGCAGTGTCCACGCCGAGCTCGGCGGCGCTGGCCGGGTCGGCCAGGTCGTTGATCTTCACCCGGGAGGTGATGTCGGTGCCGCCCGCGATGGAAAGGGCGCTGACGCCGTCCAGCCACTCGCTCTTCTCGTCGAAGTCTGCGGGGGTGATGGCACCGCTTGGCTTGGTTCCGTCGCCGATCCAGATTTCGACCGGGGAGGTAACCGAGAGCACGGGGTGCGCGTCGTCGGCGTCAGTGTAGGTGATGGCCTGCGGGGAGGAGTCGATGTCCGACCAGGTGTCCTCACCAGTGGAGACCTGCGCGTGCAGGTTCACGGTTTCCTCGGTGAGATCCTTCAGCGTGATGACGGCCTCGCCGTTTTCATCGGTCAGAACCTCGATCGGGGAGGCGCTGGGAGCAGCCGCGTTCTCGCTCTCGCCCAAGGCGTCGCCATCCCAGGTGAAGCGAACCAGCACGTTTTCGAGCTCCTCGCCCTTGCCGTCCTTGATGGTGGCGGTGGCGACGATGCCGTCGTTCTCCCCCAGGCCGATGACGGCGGTGTTCGAGGAGACAGCCAGGTTGGACTTGTCGGTGGCCGAAGAGCCGTGGGAGAACACCAAGGTCGCGGGCGAGCCGTGGCCAACCTCGGCGAGCTTGCCGCCGCCGAGCTGGAGCTCGGACTTGAGCTGATAGGTTCCGGCTGTCTTGGCGAAGACCTTCACCGAGCAGGTGCCGGTCGAATCCGTCGTGCAGGTGTCCTCGGAGAGCCTAGCGATGTTCGCGTCGGTGATCTCGTTCTTGCCATCGGCGTCCCACAAGGTATAACGCACCACCTGGTCGGGGATGAGGGTGGTGCCCGCCTTGGCCGTCGTGGTGGCGACGTAGAACGAGCGGTTGTTCGGGGAGATCGGCGGATCCTCGCCCTCCATCGGCTCGACGTTCAAGCTCGAGTCGGCGGGGTTGCCGAAGGCGGTGTACTCGAAGGCGCAGGTGACGTCCGAGCCCTTGCCGGTAGCCGATGCCGGGACGGTCAGGGTCTTGCCCGCGAGCGTGGCGTGGACGTCGGCGCCGGTGAAGTTGTCGGTGCAGGTGGCCGAGACGATGTTCTCGCCGGTCGGCGGGGTCGCGGTGATGGCGACCGGCTGGCCGACGGTCTTGATCGCGTGGATCGTTGGGGAAACCTTGAGCTGCCCGGCCTCCTCCGAGGTGATCTCGTCCTTATCCGAAGACGGGTCGGTGGTGGAGATGTTGGTCAGGGCATACGAGGACGTGCCCTTGCCGTCGAGGTCGTTGGCGGCGACGCGCACCAGGCCTTGGGCGACGTAGAAGGTGTAGTCCTCGACTTCGCCCGGGGTCGTCCAGCCGTGCAGATCGGAGGTGTTCGGGGAGGCGGCGGTGCGCCCGGCGGGCCAGTATTTCCCGTTGCGGTTGTCGGGTTGGTCGACGACCATGGACGTCGGGGAGACGTCGAAACGGCCCACGACCTTCTGCAGATCGGTAACCGCCGGGGCCGTCCAGGTTGCCGAGGCCTTACCGCCGGAAACTGCCTTCTCGAAGGTCGGGGCGGCGGTGGCAGCCGGGGCGGCGACCTTGGCGGTGGTGGCCACGGGCGGCGTGATCCAGGAGCGGACGGTCGCCGAGTTGGCCTCGCCCGAAACTGTGGCGTTCACGGTGTAGGGCTTGCCGGTGACGACGGCCGTACCCTGCAGCGGCACCTCGGCACCCGTAGCGGTGATGAGGGAGATGCCGTCGTCGGCGGTGTGGGCGGCGGACTTGGCCGAGTTGGTACCGTCGGCGCTCAGCCCGTACTCGTCGCCGAGCCAGAGCTTGGCGTTCTCGGTACGTCCTTGCGCGTGGGCCGGGCCGTTGTTGGCGCCAGTTGTGATCATGGATTCTTCGCCATCGCCGTAGGAACCGGCGGCGGAAATACCGAAGTTCACATCGATGACCATTTCACCCTGAACAACGTTCACGAGCGTGTATGCGCCGAAGTTATCGAGGTTCGCGATCTCAAGGCTGGCGGCTTCCGTGCCCATGCGCTTGCGGTCGGTGGAGATCGGCGGCTCGGCGGAACCTGGCGGCAGCGCGCCGTCGCAGGCACCGGCCTTCTCAGCACCGCCGGGGGCGACGATGTCGCCGTTGAGGCACTTGGCCGTCAGATTCGATTCATCGGAATCGATCCCGGCGTAGGTCTGGACGGCGTTCACCTTGGTGGAACCGTCCTCGATCTTGGGCTCGACAAGGCGAACCGCATATTCGCCGATACCGGCGGTCAAGAACGAATAGTCGCCCTCGCCGTCTGTCTGGCGCATGCCCTGATAAACCCAGTTGCCGTTGACCTTCTGGTACAAGGCGATGTACTGGCCGACGACGCCGTCATCGCCCTGGACGGAACCGTCGGCGTTGGCGTCGTTGTAGACCCGGCCCTCAATAACCTGGGCGGTCTGCATGGAGGCGAGGTCGACGTTGTAGCCCACGCCGCTCATCCTGGAGATTGAGCGAGAGTTGCCCGAAATCGGGTTGTACTCCCAGATATCGCCGGTGGCGAAGGAGGCGTAGAGCTTGCCGTTGAAGAAGGCCATGCCCCAGTAGGCGTAGCCGTCGTCGCCGTCGAAGCGCTGCACCAGGTTGTACTTCCACGGGCCGTTTTCGTTCGGCACCACGCGCACCAGGTAGAAGTACGGGCGGGAGGTGTTGCCCAGACCCCAGGCCGGGACGCCGCGGGAAGAGTGAACCATGATGTAGGCGTTGCCGCGGGCGTCGAGCGCCATATCGGAGGCGACGTAGCCGTTGACGCCAGCACCACCGTCGTTATCGCCGAAGATGTTGTCCATGGTGGTCGCGGGCTGGAGCTTGCCGGAGTAGTTGTAGCGGCCCGTCTCGGTATCGAAGATCATCAGGCGGAAGGAGTGGCCGATACCGGAGAGCTCGCCGGAGGAGAGCATGATCTTGGAGGTACCCTGCAGGGCCTCGCCGCCGGACCAGTAGGTGTAGTTCAGACCCCTCTCGAAGTAGTCGGGGTCGGGGATGATGGCCACCTGGCCCTGGGTCGCGCCCTGGGCGAAGCGGCGCACGACGTTCACGGAATCGTTACGCGTGCCGCCGCCGTTGGCCTTGATCAGGTTCCACAGCGAATCAGTGGGGTTGTCCTCGCCGTAGTACCAAAAATAGGCGTAGTCGTCGCTGACAGCCATGGTGGTGGTGCCGTAGGCGGAGCCGGTGCCTGCGTAGTTGGCGCTCACCGGGCCGCGGCAAGCGGCGACGGTCCACTTGTTGGTGACCGTCTGGCCGTCGGTGGACATGTAGTTAATGCACTTGTCCGAGCCCTTGCCGCCGTTGTTCGTCTGCGCGTCGGAGACTTGATAGAGGTAGTTCTTGTCGTAGATCAACCCGTTGGAGAGCTTGTCGTAAGTCCAGTTCGACGGCATGTCGTTCCAAACGTTGTTGCCGCGCACCGCTTTCGAGAGCTCACCCGAGCTTTGGGCGCTCGCCTCAGGAGAGTTGAGTGCGTCCGTGACAAGCAGCCCCGCAATGCACATTACGAAGGCCAGCACACCTGCGGTAGCCCTCCCGGCAGCTGTCCCCAGTCTCCTACCAGACACTTCAAACTCCTAACCAGCCGACGCCTTTAACGGCCTGAGGTTATCCAGGAGCCCGAGTCCCTCCAGGGCAAAAGTCGTAGTCAGCTGCTCAGAAGCATGGGAATTTTAACCACCCGAGTTAACTTTTCCACCCCGGTAGGTGAACAACATGAAGATTTTCATTCCTTACAGACTTCGCCCGGTTGAGAGCGCCGCACAGCGCGCTTCCCCACCCCTCGTCATCCCGCACAACCACCCCTCGTCATCCCGCGCGCAGTCGCGGGA
>JAISTE010000025.1 GCA_031272825.1 Propionibacteriaceae bacterium
GACGCCGGCAGCTCGGAGGCAGTCAAGCTTGAGTTCTTGAAGAAGGAGAAGGCCCGCGAGATGCGCGAGTACCTGCTGTGGCGCGCAGGGAAAACGACGCTGACGGCCGGGGCTCGGGAACTGGCCGAGAGCGCCGGGGCGGATTTGAGCGGGGTAGTTGGGGGTTATGACCTTGACACCACTCGGCATTCTGCGGGTGACGTGTATGACCCCACTCGTCATTCTGCGCGTGACGTGTACGACCCAACTCGGCATTCTGCGGGTGACGTGTACGACCCAACTCGTCATTCTGCGCGTGAGTCGCAGAATCTAACTGGAGATGTTGCATCGGTTTACGGTGGAGATCCCGCGTCTGCGCGCGGGATGACGGGTGGGGTAGCGGGTGCGCCGCAGGATCTAAGTGGAGATGGTGCATCGGTTTACGGTGGAGATCCCGCGACTGCGCGCGGGATGACGAGTGGGGTAGCGGGTGCGCCGCAGAATCTAACTGGAGATGTTGCATCGGTTTACGGTGGAGATCCCGCGACTGCGCGCGGGATGACGGGTGGGGAGGTGCTTTATCCTGTGGGCGGGGAAGCGCTCCGACCCCCCATGCCCGGCGGTGCCCCGACCGCCGAACAAGTCCTCATAAAGATTCCGCCAAAAGAGCTAGTCATATCAGTATTTGCTTCGTTGGAGATGCTGCTGGTTCTCGTCGGCTTGGTGCCGCCGTATGTCATCTATGCGCTTATCGTCGGCCCGTGGAATATGCTGCCCGCCCTCGTCCCTGCGCTCTTGGCCGTGGGTGCCGTCTACGTGCGGGGCATCGGCAAGCAGTGGAACTACCAGCTGCTGAAATCCCCCTCCGGTCTGCGCATCTCGCGCGGCCTGACCCAGCTTTCGAGCTACTCCATCCCCGCCAAGCGCATCCAGGCAATCGAGATTTCGCAGCCGCTGATTTGGCGGGTGCTGGGCATCTACAAGGTGCGCGCCGGGATCATCGGCTCGGGCGGCGAGAAGGCCGAGGACGCCGAGGGTCACGTGCTGCTGCCGGTGGGTTCCTGGGATGAGGTCGTCATGTTGCTGCGCGAGCTGTGGCCGCATGCCTGGTTCGGCGACGTCCAACTTCAGCACGTCTCGCGCTCGGCCCGCTGGTTCCACCCGTTCGCCCGCCCGTTCATGGGCTGGGGATACAACTCGATGTTCTTCGTAGTCAAGCACGGATGGTGGTTCAGAAAGTACTGCATCGTCCCGCACTCCAAGGTACAGGCCTACCAGCTAAGGCGCGGCCCGTTCGACCGCCGCCTGAACACCGCGAAGCTGGGGAGCAAGACCCCCGAGCACGAGGTGGAGCCGTCCATCTCTGGCATCCCCATCGCCGACGCCCAGCGCGCGTTTGCCGATCTCAGCGGTTTGCTGATGCACAACGAGGGAAAGCTGATTTAGCCCGGCTCTGCGCTGCCAACTAAGCGACGATCACTTCCGTCCCGGCCTTCTCCAGCGCGGCCTTGGCCTCATCCGAGATGCCGGCGTCCGTCACCAGCACGTTCACGCGGCTTGGCGGGCAGATCTGCGCGAAGGCCTTGACGCCGATCTTGGTCGAGTCGGCGACCACTACCACCCGCTCGGCGGTCGTGGCCAGTGCGGCGTTCACGTTCGCCTCGACGTCCGAGTAGGCCGACGCTCCGAACTCTAAGTCGAACCCATCGACGCCGAGGTAGGCGGTGTGGAAAGACAGGGCCTGCAGCGAGCGCGAGGCGAGCGGCCCGAACAGCTCATAGGAGTGCGAGCGCACGACGCCTCCGGTAACCACCACCCGCAGGAACGGCCTTGCCAGCAGCTCGGTGGCCAGGTTCAGGGCGTTGGTGACGACCGTCAGCCCGGGTTCGTCGCCGTCGGATAGATCATCGCGGGCGGCGAGCGCGCGGCCCACCTCCAGCGCGGTCGTCCCGCCGTTGATGGCGACGATGGAACCCTTGTCGGCCAGGGCAGCGGCGGCTACCCCGATGCGCTGCTTCTCGTCGGTCTGGCGCTGGGATTTGTAGCGTAGCGGCAGGTCGTAGCCCGGCGAGTTGGAGACGGCCCCGCCGTGCACGCGGGTGACGAGATGCTGTTCGTCCAGGTAGACCAGATCACGGCGGATAGACGCGGCCGAGACCCCGAGCTGCTCGACGGCCTCGGCGACGTCAACCTTCCCCTCCTTGGCGACGATCTCCAGCAGGGCGTTCAATCTCGAATGGCGATCCATGTTTTCTCCAAGCTTGCGCGTTTGCTCATTTCGTCCAATAATACGCGCAGGTTCGATCATTGAGGGAGGATCCTTGCACACACCAGCGATCGACTTGGGCGGAACATTCGCCAAAGGAGCCCTCGTCGACGAAAACGGCCAGCTCACCCGCACCTGGGAGGTGCCCACCGGAGCCGAAGGCGGCTACCGGGCAGTGGTCGAAAATCTGGTCTCGCTCGGGCGAAAAATCCTAGGGACGGCCAGGCTCATGGGGGAGAGCTGCTTGGTCTTCGGACTGGCGGTTCCCGGCCTTGTGGAACCCGAAACCGGTATCGCGCGCTACTCGGCGAACCTGGGCTGGAAGGATCTGCCGTTGGCCGACATCATCGGGGAGCGCCTAGGTGTGAAGGTGAAGCTGAGCCAGGACGTCGCCGCCGGAGGGCTGGCCGAACACCGCTTCGGGGCGGCCAAGGGCGCGCACACTGCGGTAGTCGTCCCCATTGGAACAGGCATCGCTGCCGCCATGATCTCCAAGGGAAAGCCCTTCCAAGGTGCGCACGGCCAGGTGATCGAACTCGGGCACCTGCGCATGTCCTGGTCGGACGAGCCGTGCCCCTGCGGCGGCACCGGGTGCGTGGAGCGGCTGGCCTCGGCTTCGGCAATTGGGAGAAGGTATCTAGAGGCGTTGGCGGCGTCGGGCGAACCAATACCGGGCGAGTCCCACCCCCAGGCGAACACAACACCGAAACCGACGAACCAGGCCCAGACCGTCGACTCAAAATACGTAGCCGACAAGGCAAAAGACGGCGATCCACTCGCTATCAGAATCTGGAATGAGGCGATCCGGGCGCTGGCTGAGGGTCTGCACTCGGTGGTCACGGTCGTCGATCCGGATGTGGTGGTGTTTGGCGGCGGCCTGAGCAATGCCGGCGATCAGTTGCTCATTCCCTTGCGTGAACAGCTCGAAAGTCTGCTCACATTCCAGACGATGCCCGAGTTGAGACTGGCAACGCTCGGCTCTAAGGCGGGTGTCGTCGGCGCAGCCTTGAGCGCGAACGAGCAAATGTGCTGAGCGAGCCTGCGCGAGTACACATTGAAAACGCCATAATCAATCACTACACTGAGCTATAACGTCCATTTCAAAGGAGATGCCATGGCTCAGCTTCCGCTTGCCACCGAAGAGATAAACACCCAGCCCGCCTGCTGGCGCAAGGCCGTCGACCTCGCGCCCGGCTACCACAACCTCCCCAAGCCCGGCCAGCGGGTCGGCGTGATCGGCTGCGGCACCTCCTGGTTCATGGCCATGGCCTACGCCTCCTTGCGCGAAGCAGCCGGTCAAGGCTGGACCGACGCCTTCACCGCCTCCGAGCTGCCACTGGATCGCGGCTACGACTGGGTCGTCGCCATTTCGCGATCCGGCACCACAACAGAGGTTGCCAAAGCCCTTCGGGAGCTGAGGAAACGCCAGCCGAACACCAAGACTTTGGCGATCGTGGCCGTCGACCAAACGCCTGTCACCCAGGCTGCCGATCACACCGTCGTCCTAGATTTCGCCGACGAGCAATCCGTCGTGCAAACCCGCTTCGCCACCACCGCCCTCGCGTTCTTGCGCACCACGCTCGGCGAAGACCTGACCCAGGCCGTCGCCGATTGTGAAACGGCCCTGGCAACGGAACTCGACCCGCTGTGGATCTCGGCGATCCAGGCCGCCTACCTGGGCAAGGGCTGGACGATCGGCCTGGCCCAAGAGGCCGCGCTCAAGATGCGCGAGGCGTCGCTTTCCTTCACCGAGGCCTACCCCGCGATGGACTATCGTCACGGCCCGCTCGCGCTGGCCGAGCCCGGGCGCTACGTGTGGATGTTCGGCGAGGCCCCCGAGGGGTTGAAAGAGCAGGTGGAGGCGACGGGTGCGCAGTGGGTTTCCTCGACGCTCGACCCAATGGCCCACCTGGTTGTGGCCCAGCGCGTGGCCATCGCTCGGGGCCAGGCCAAGGGTCTCGACGTCGACCACCCGCGCCACCTCACCCGCTCGATCATCCTCGAACCCGAGCAGGCGTGAAATGCGCGTCCATCCCTCTGAGATCATCGCCCCGGCCGCCAAGAACGGCCGGGGAGTGGGGGCGTTCAACGTCATCCAGCTGGAGCTCGCGGAAGCCATCGTCGCCGGGGCGGAGAAGGCGAACAAGCCGGTCATCTTGCAGCTGAGCGAAAACATGGTCAAGTACCACGGCGGCCTGGCCCCCATCGCCAAGGCCTGTATCGCCATCGCCGAGACGTCGACGGTGCCGGTCGCGGTTCACCTCGATCACGCCGAATCCATCGATCTCGTGGCAGACGCCCTCGAGCTCGGCATTGATTCGATCATGTACGACGCCTCCAAGCTCCCCGCCGAAGCCAACCAAGCTTCGACGGCCGCGGTCACCACGCTGGCCCACCGCACCGGAGCCTGGGTGGAGGCCGAGATCGGTGAGATCGGCGGCAAGGACGGGGTGCACGCGCCGGGCGTGCGCACCAAACCCGAGGATGCCGCGGGTTTTGCGAAGGCGACGGGGGTGGACACGCTGGCGGTGGCCGTCGGCTCTTCGCACGCGATGACAGACCGCTCGGCGTTGCTCGACTTCGACCTGATCGCGCGCATCCATGCGGCGGTCGACGTCCCGCTCGTGTTGCACGGATCATCCGGGGTTCCCGACGCGGACTTGGCCAAGGCCGTCGAATCTGGGATGACGAAGATCAACATCGCCACCTTGCTGAACAAGACCTTCACTGAATCGGCCCGGCACACGCTGGGCGAAAACCCGGCCATGGTGGACACCCGAAAGTACCTGGGGCCTGCAAGGGATGCGGTTTCGGATGCCGTGGCGTCGCTGTTGGGGGTGATCGCGTGAAAATCGGGATTCTCACTGGCGGCGGGGATTGCCCAGGGCTCAACGGGGTGATCCGCGCTGCCGTCATCGAGGGGACGGAGCTGGGCCACGAGTTCATCGGCTTCCGCGACGGCTGGCGCGGGCCGCTGGAGAACGACTGGGAACCGCTCAATGTGGAGCGGGTTGCCGAAATCCTGCCGCTCGGCGGAACCATCCTGGGCACCTCGCGCACCAACGCCGGGCAGCCAGGGCGCATCGAAAAGATCAAGGAAAACCTGACCGAGCTAGGCGTCGACGCCCTCATCCCGATCGGCGGCGAAGACACGCTGGGTGCCGCAACCGCGCTCTCGCAAGCGGGTGTTCGTTGCGTGGGCGTTCCTAAAACCATCGACAACGATTTATCGGGCACCGACGTCACGTTTGGCTTTACCACGGCCGTCGAGATCGCCACCGATTCGATAGATCGGCTGCGCACCACCTCGGCCTCCCATCACCGGGCCATCGTCGCCGAGGTGATGGGGCGCCACGCGGGGTGGATCGCGCTGCATACGGGGATAGCTACTTCGGCCGTTGCAACGCTGATTCCTGAAGTTCCGTTCGACCTAGGCGAGATTGCCGAGCGGGTGAAGCGCCGCGTCGATGCCAGGCGGGACGCCATAGTCGTGGTCGCCGAAGGGGCGCTGCCGCGCGAGGGAACGGTTTCGTCGGATTCCAATGAGGTGGATGAGTTCGGCCACGTGCAGGTCGGCGGGATCGCGAGCTACGTCGCCGCCGAGCTGGAAAAGCTAGCCGGGATTGAAACGAGGGCGACGGTACTGGGCCACGTGCAGCGCGGCGGCGCACCATCGGCCTACGACCGCGTGCTGACGACCCGTCTGGGTGCGGCAGCCGCACGTGCGTTGGATGCGGGCGAATCGGGGGTGATGGTCGCGCTGTGCGGCGGCGCGATCAACACCATCCCGCTCGCCGAGGCCACTGGTACCCTGCGCACGGTACCCCCGGAGCTGCTAGAGCAGCTGGGTACCGTGCTCAAGTCGATGTGAAAATCTTGGATTTCGCGTGGAGGCCCCGTTCCCGCCCTCGCCAGCTTCGCAAGTCTTACCGCGGTAATGCGCCGTTGAGGTGCTGCGTATCTTGTGACCTGTGCGGGGCTGCGCTGTATATGGCTGCCCTCGCCTTTAATTGGCCCTTTCGCAAAGTTGTTGGCAACGCCCTTGCTCGGCTGGCTACCTGCTCCACGCGTCCAGTTGTTATCCCTCCAGGTCGACGGCCCAGTTGGCCTGTTGGATGGCCAGATCCAGGTTGCGCAGGTCGACGGCCACGGCATCGGCACGCTTGCGCAGATCCTTGACGTCCACGGCCGACAAGGTCGCCAGCTCAGATTTCGTCGTACGTGCGAATGTGCGTTGGTCGCCGCTGCCGGCTTGGGCGGCACCGGTCAACAGGGTGTAGCGCATCCTCAGGACGTCTCTGGCGGCCAGCGCTTCGGTGAGCGTGCGCCCGTCGGCCAGCCGTGCCCTCGTGTTGGCCTCGTTGATGTCCCTGATCAGAACTTCCAGCTGGGCCAGTGTTGACTCGGCCTCGGCGATGAGGGCATTAGCGTCCTCGGCGGCAGCCTGCCCTTCTTGGTATGTGGCGTTTTGTTGGATTCGCGCGCGCAGTTGCTCGACGCGTGTGATTGCGTCCGAGCGCTTGGCCAGCGCTTCTGCCAGTTTCATGTTTTCTTTCCTATTCCGTGTTGCGTTTTTGGGCGGCTCCCGCCGGGCTCACATGTGGAACCCGACGGGAGCGCGGTTAGCTGCCGAGCCGGCCACCGGCTGCGCTCCCGAGCGTGCCTCGAAGAGCTCTGCCAGCGTCGGGCGCGGGTTGGGCAGCTCGTGTTCATCCCCAAGCCAGGCCTGGGCCTCGTCGGTGCTGAACGCGCCGAACTCGATCTTCGACATGCACCTTCCCGGGCGGATGAGCGCCGGGTGCAGCGAGTCGATGTCCTCGTTGGTGGTGAGCAAAATCACCACGTCCGAGCCCTGGCCGAGGATGCCGTCGGCGAGGTTGAGCAACCGTCCGAGGGCAGAGCCGGACTGCACTCGGGCGTTCGCTCCGATGAACTCGTCGCAGTCTTCGGCGATCACGAGCCGGTACTTCTTGGCCTGGCAATCATCGTCATCGTCGTCGCAGCAGCAATCGCTGTCGCCGTCGTTGCTGGTCATCACGTCCGAGATGTACTCGGCGCTGGCGAAGAAGATCTCCGGGTCGGCGACGTAGTGGGACGAGCACCACGGGGCCCACTCGCGCATGAGCGCGCGGATGGCGGTCGTCTTCCCCGTTCCCGGCAGACCGTGCCAGATGACGAGCTTGCCCGACACTCCCGATTCGGGGTGAACCAGGCCCATCAGCTCGGCGAGCTTTGGAGCCACATTCCGCGGATAGTTTGCGCAGATCTCATCCCAAAGCGGCGCCTCGATGTCGCGGCCCACGGAGTTTGGCCCGTGGGAACCGGCGTTCCACAAGCGCATGGGCACGGTGTTCGTGCTCTCAGGCTCTGGGACGCGGCCCGTGATCTGTCTCGCGATCGCGAGCGCGGCCTCCTTGGTGGCGGCCGAAGTGTAAATGCGGGTGTCGTCGATGAGGATGCCGCCCTCGGGGCAGCGCGCGTACACGGTCTCAACGTTGTCCCGCGCCACGTTGATGTGACGGCGGATCACCCAGGCGTCCTGCGGCAGCAGTTCGTCGATAGGTGTCTTGCGCTTGAGCTGGTCGTACGCGGTGCAGGGCTCGGTTCCGTCGAGCACGGCGCTGGCAAACGAGGCCGCAACAGGGTGCGACGCGCCCATCCAGCCGTTTCCTGAGACCTTGAGCTGTTCCATCTCGATGCTCGGGGCCAACTGTTCGTAACTTTCTATCATGTTCGTTTCTATTGGTCAGTTCCCGGTATTCGGGTTTCGTTTGCGGTCAGCGCACTGTAGTTGGGCGTCGGTGTGGTCGACGTCCTGGGCTCGGTACCACCCCAAAACGGTTGCGTTAGTGAGTGCCGACACATGCGGGCACTTGGGTGGTACGGGCTGGACAGTGTTACGGGCCGACACTTGCTAGAGCAAGAGCGGCGGTGGTGCGCGTCGGTGCGCCGGCTACCAAGCCATAAGGGGCGTAAGGTATGGGCGCCTTGAAATCAAGTTGTGAAACAACGAACCGGAGATCCGGTTGTTTGCCGCGACGGGCTCTCCGTCAGCTTTCGAGTGGCTCATACGATCACCCCCTTCCTGTGACTAGCAGCGAGTACGAGAGCCTATAGGCTTTCGATGTTATTCGTCAAATCCCGGGCGTGTCGCGGGTAGTTGGAACTTGGTGTGCGGTTCCGTTACTCCTCTGGTTGCTTGCGCGTGAGTAGTTCGCCCAATTTGCCGGGTATCTGCGGCAAGGTTTCGTTCATGAGGATGGCGAGGTTTTCACGTCTCTTTCCTGCCCGATCTTCTTCGACGCCCCGTCCAGCTGGAGCAGCGCGTAGGTCAGCCTGCCGCAAGCCAGCAGCTCAGAACCGCCTCCAAGATGGGGGAATTGCCGCCCGAAGAGGTGTTGGAATCCAGTGCCGAGGACTTGTGTATCTACCCGCCCGTCACGCAGTTTGAGGAGGTTGGTTTCGGCTTTCGCAATCTGGGAAGCGCCCAGCTTTACCTCGGCTGCTGCCCACGTTCCCGGGTACTCGATTATGGCGTCGACTCCCAGGCCCGTCTCGTCGCGGTAATGGTAGAGCCTTCCCCGCTGCGCCTCGGCGTACACGCGCAGGTCGTGGATTGCCATCGCTTCGAACACTTGGCCGAAGTATTCGGGGCTGGCCATGAGCCGTCGAAGCCGCCCAGGGTCGCGGTGGACGCCTATTGCTGTGGGGACGTCGGATAGGCACAGGTCTTCGATATATGAGATGTTGTAGTCTTCAGCGTCGCGAGCGTCCTGGCCTACGAGCGCAGGCCAGCCACCCTTCGTAGCGGCCTGGGCCAAATCCTTGTAGGTAAGCAAGCCGCGTACGCCGGTTAGAGTGTCGACATCTGCAAGGCTTGCTAGGGAGACGGAATTGCTTGAAAAGCCCAATTCTGAGAGCGTCATCGTGCGCATTCGCAACCTTGCAAAGCGGCCAGCTCCGGAGTGACGTCGGATGTCGTCTGGGGAGTTGCCGAACCAGAGAGGATGAACTGGCCTTTAGCGTGCCTGTCGTCTATTTCGTGGCGGATGAGGCTCCACAAGGCTGGCGCGAGCTGCCACTCGTCTATAAGCCGGGGGGTCTCCCATCGAGAAGAGACGTCGGGTCAAGTTCGGCAAGTTGAGGGGCTTGAGGCGAGCTGTCCAGCCGAACGGAGCTGTGCGCATGGCGTAGCCCTGTAGAAGTCTTGCCGCAAGCGCGCGGCCCTTCGATCACCACTCCGCCCATACTCTGGAGCAGCACGTCCACACGATCATCGACAACTCTCTGGATATAGTCCATGACTACGGCGTACATCAGTTTGCGACGTTTGTATCCCGCAGTTTGCGACATTCCTGTCCCGCAGTTTACGAGAAATAGCCGATGCGGCTGTATCGTGAGGCGCAGGTGGGGGCCGTGGACCTCTTCGGGCTGGTCGTGTACGCGATGGCTATGCTCGGGATTGATCTGTGTCGGGCGTTTTAGCTTGAAGATCGTCTGATGAAAGCTGTCCACTGCGTGTGTTGGTGTTCTTCTCGGACTCGGAAGCCTGGGCTAGGCGGTGCAAGGCTTCGTGCTCATCTTGGCTCAAATCCGATTTGATCACAGGTACCCCGCCGCTACCAATCTGGCCGAGCACGCCGATGTCGGACAGCAGGTGAACCAAATCGTCAAGCATGGGGCACATCCCATCCCCGGCCGATGTGTTGCCTTGTAGCCGATGACGACGATGTTGCCATCGTCAGGCTCAGCAGGGTGCGGATGGTGCGCCCGTTGCCTTCCCGGAAAGGATGCAAGATGTTCAACTCGGAGTAGTAGTAGGCGAGACGTTCGACCAGTTGCGAGCGCTCTAAACCACGCAACCAGTCTTCGTCGGCCAAGTGGGCGAAAATGTCCGATCCAAGGGTGTCGAGGTACTGGCTGAACGCGAAACGTGTGTTGCCTTTGCTGATTTCGATAGTACGCAGTTCTCCGGTCCAATCAAACACCTCACGAAGACTCGGCGATGAACATCTCTGAGTGCATCAAAATCGATCTGCTCCAGCGCGAAAGGCTGCTTGGCAAGCAGAATCGAGATGGCCGTGTAGCTGATGGACTGCTCGGCCTCGTGGAACAGAATCGGATCGACGATACCCAGTAGGTTCCGAAGGACACCCGAAAACGGATCCACATAAGGATCCGTTGTGATTTCGTATTGGTCGTCCAACCCCATCAGCGAGACGGCTTAGCCTTATAGCGGTTCACAACCTCCCGCATAGCGACATCAGGGGACTTGCGGCGAACACATCAGCAACTGCCTTCTGCGCTTCAACAGAAGGGCCAGCACCCTCAGCGCGCACCGTCCTCGCGCTGGGCGGAAACCGCAACCGGCAAGGGCGAATGCCCTGCAAACTGGTCGGGGTGACAGGATTTGAACCTGCGACCTCTTCGTCCCGAACGAAGCGCGCTACCAAGCTGCGCCACACCCCGAGGTGTGTGGAGAGGTTGCTCTGTTGAGCAGTCTCTCCGACGGTTGACGGCTGGCTTGCGCTGGCCGTCGTCTTGGTTTGGCCCGAAAGCCGTGGGATAGTTTAGCTCATTTTCGGGCTTGGGCGTTATTTGGCCTCACTCGATCTGCCTCAGACGGGTGACTACCGGCTCGCGGGATACCGTTCGATAGACGACCCGGGGCAGGGCGGCGCCCAACAGGAGCAGCGGGGCTGCCGTCGCGAGCAGGGGGAGGGCCGAGAACTGGTAGCGGAATACTCCGTTGGCTTGGGATAGCAGCGAGACGACGCCGAACCCGGCCAGCGTGCCTACCGTGGCGAAGAAGACTAGGCACAGGCCGACGAAGCTCAGGCCCTCCAGGGTCAGCATCGCCTTGCATTGCCTCGGGGACATACCCACCGCCTGCAGCATGGCCAGCTCGCGGCGTCGGCTCATGATGCCGGTCGTCGTGGTGGTGGCGAAGTTCAGCAAACCGACGGCCAGCACCATTAGGCTCAAAGCGCCGCCCACCACCACGAGCTGCTGGATCATGCCTTGTGTCTCTTCCAAGTAGTCGGCGCGTGAGCGCGCTTGCAGTCCGTCGACCGTCGCGGCGAGTGTGTCCAGCGCCGCTTCGAGCTCGGCGCTCGGCGATGCGAACACCCCGAGCATCATTAGTTCGGCGTCGCCGCCGCGCATCTCGGAGGCTGGCACTATGGCGTTGTTCATGCTCACCCCGTGTGCGCTTAGCGGAGCCAAAGCATCGTAATCGACGGCTGCCATCACCTCGTACGTCTTTCCCGCGGTACTTTGCGGGTGCAGCTCGACCTTGTTGCCGACGTTCCACGGTTCGGTTTGTTGAGCTGCGCCTGCCCCGGCGATGCTGGGCATCGCAGCATTGACGATCACCGCATAGTCGCCCGTGAGGAATTTCTGGCGATCGAACGTTCCTTTGACTACGGCTTTTTCGAGGACGTCCAGCCAACCGTCGTCGAAGCCATACAAAACCGAGGTATCCTCGCGCTTGTAGTAAACCCCTGCCGCATCTTCGACCGCGGGCAACGCCTTGACGGCATCGGCAACATCCTCGGTGAGCACGTTTGTTGGCTCCCAATAGAACTGGGTGGTGTCGAACCACTCTTCGCTGGACACCACGTAGTCGCTTATGATCTGGTTTTTGACCGTGCTCGCCGCGTCGATCCCGCCGCTGACGGCGAACACAACGGAGAACAACACCAGCCCCACGCAGACGGAAACGAGCGAGACGACCGTCTTCGAGCGCGCGCGGAACAGGTTTGCGGAAGCCAGCCTCCCGACGCTCGGGGCGTTAGTGCCGCGCCGGGTCGAACGCCGGGGGAGGGCGATGCCGGAAAAGCGAGCGGCTTCCACCGGGCTCGTGCGCCCGGCAACCCTGGCCGGGCTAGCGCAGCTGACCAGCACCGTCAGCAAGGACAACACCGCGGATGCGGCCAGGGCCCACCACGGCACCGCAACCACCCCGTAATCTGATCCGGCGGCAAGTGATGACATTAGGACGGGCGTGAGCCAGAGCGCTGCGGCCCAACCCAAAGCCACACCGAGGGGAATCCCGATCACGCACAGAACGAGCGCCTGGAAACGCACGATCCTCCCGATCTGTTTGCGCGTGGCACCGATAGCTTTCAGCAGCCCGAACCTGCGGATGTCCTGGGCCACCGAGATGTGCATGATGTTGCGGATCAGGAGGTATCCGCAGGCCGCCATCAAGGCCAGCCCTGCGCCCATCGCAGCGATGGCCTCAACCGCTACCGATTCCAGGTAGGCCTGGTTCACGCTGGAATTGGTGAGTTCGACGTCGATCCCGGTGTCGCTCACCAGTTTGTCGAAAGCTGATTGTAACCTCGATGTTGGGGCGTCCAGCATGACGTACAGCTCGGTCATTCCCGTGTTGGTACCGTTGGCACGGGTTTCGGCAGGGTCGACGCCCGTGAGCAAGTTGTCGGCCAACTGCTCTGAAACGAGCGCAAAACCATACTGAGAACGTGTTTTGCTTGCTCCGGTGAGGCCGGTGACCTTGAGGGAAAGCGCATGTTGCTTGCCTTGAACCTCAAGATTCAGGTTGATTCTCTGCCCGAGCTCGACAGGCAGGCCGAGGTCTTCGAGCACCCAGCTTTGGACGGCCACCTCGTCCTCGGCTTGGGGAAGACGCCCGGCGACGAGCGGGTTCAGCGTGTACTTGGCGGCGTCCGCGTCCATGGTTTTGGCCGCGATGGGCGTGTGGGCGATGGCGGCGGTATCGAGCCCTACGAAACGGGTTTTCCCGTAGCTGGCCGCCAGCGGATGTGAGGAGACGGCCTGGGCCTCGCTGGGTGTCAGCTTTTGGAAGTGTGCGTGGGCCGAGTGGCCGTACTGGATGAATCCGCGCTGCTGGATGGCGTCTGCCATGGCCGCGCCCATGGAAACCACCGCGGTTACGAGCACGCAGCTGAGCGCGATTGCGACCAGGGTAAACGCGCTGGTCGCCCGGTGGGATTTCAGGTGCTTTATGGCCAGCGCGGCGGGGGTTGGGGGCCGGTTGGGGAACGCCCTCGTGTTGGGTCGCCCCGGATCAGGTTCGGGGACGACAGGCTCGGGCAGGGAGCGGGCAATCCGATCGTTCATCGCTGCCCCTCGGCAATCCGCCCGTCCTCGATGCGAATCACGCGGTCGGCACCCTTGGCGATGTCGTCGTTGTGCGTGATCATCACCGTGGTCTGCCCGAACTCGCGGTTCATCAGGCGCAGCATCGCCACCACCTCAGAACCGGTCTTGGTATCCAGGTTTCCGGTCGGCTCGTCGGCCAGGACGATCTCGGGCTGGTTCGCCAAAGCCCTGGCGATGGCGACCCGTTGCTGCTGGCCGCCGGAGAGATTGCCGGGCAGGCGCTCGCCCAAGTCTTCCAATCCCAGGGCCTCCAGGACGCGATAGAGGTGCGGTTCGTCTGCCTTGCGGCCGTCCAGCCCGACGGGCAGCAGCACGTTTTCCATGACGTTCAGGTTGGGCACCAGGTTGTAGGCCTGGAACACGAAGCCGACCGAGCGGCGGCGAAATACCGTCAGTTCGTCGTCTTTCATCCGGCCGAGCTCCTTGCCGGCGACGAACACCTGCCCAGAAGTGGGCCGATCCAGGCCGCCGAGCATGTGCAGCAGCGTCGACTTTCCGCTGCCGCTGGTTCCGACCACGGCGACGAACTCGCCGCTCGCAATCTCAATGTCCACGCCATCCAGCGCGCGAACCAGGGCTTCGCCCGAGCCGTAGTGTTTGGTCAAACCCCCAGTTCTCAACGCTGGATGTTCTTCGGTCGCTGTCATGATGCTTCCCTCGTCTGTGCGGTGCCGGTGTTTGGCGTCGGACCCAAACTATTGGGCAAGGACGAAACTGTTGGGCGTTTGCCGCGCTGCCAGGGAAATCTGAGGGTTCGGCCTCCCCTGGCAGGCGAGCTTGCAGGCGCTGGGGAGGACACGGCATCATCCCGCCGGGGGAGCGACGGGCGGAGTTCACCAGGCACTAGGGCCGGGACGTCGACCTGTTCCCCAGCGCTTCCCCGGCGACGGCCCCGCCGAGAATCAACACCCCGCCCAAGACCATGGCCGGGGTGAAGTGCTCGCCGAGCAGCAGCACGGAGAAGACGACCGCACCCAGGGGCTCGAGATACCCGCAGATGGCGACGGTCTGGAGCGGGAGACGTCCGATGGAGGAGTAGTAGAGGTAGCAACCGGCACCGGTATTGACCAGGCCGAGGACGAGCAGGGGGAACCAATCGTCGGTGGGGAAAACGAGCGCAAAACCCGTCTTGGCAAGCGTAAATATAGCCACGGTGATGAACGCGGCAACCAGCTGACCGGCGGCATTGGCCAACCCGGTGATCCCAACGGCCAGCTTGTTGCAGATCACCTGCCCGGCCAAGCCGAGCGCCGAAAGCCCGCCGCAGATCAGGCCCCAAGCGCTGCCGCCCTGCGCGAGCGAGCCGCCGTTGACAAGGAATAACCCGGCCAGCACCACCGCGAAACCAACGAGCTTGACCCAGGTGAGCCGCTCGCCGAAAAGCACGGGGGAGAGGATCATCATCAACACCGGGCCGAAGTAATACTCCAGCGTGGACACCGAGACTCCAACCTGCTGGTAGGCCTCGTAGAGCAGCACCCAGCTGATCCCCATCGACACCCCGGCGGCGCCCAGGAATAACAAGGAGCGCTTGAGCCGCAGGAAACCCCAGTCCGGGCGGGTGGCCAGCAAAATCATCAGCAGCATGGCGGCCCCGATGAGCAGCCGCCAGAAGACGGTCTCGTAGCTCGGGAGGTCAATATAGGCCGCCACAATGCCGTTCAGGCTGAACACAACGAGCGCGGCAAGGTACTTCGCGAACGGCACGCTCACCTCACCCGCCCGTCAGCGGCGTCAAGACCAGCGAAATCGCCAGCACCGCCATTACGGCTGCGATCAGGACGTCCAGGATCCGCCAGGCCAGCGGCTTGGCGAACAGCGGCGTGAGCGCGCGGGCCCCGTAGCCCAGGGAGAAGAACCACAGAAAGGAGCCCAGCGTCGCTCCGGCTGCGAACACCCAGCACAACACCGGCCCGTGCGTATTGGCTAGTGAGCCGAGAAACAGCACCGTGTCCAGATAGACGTGCGGGTTTAGGAACGTGAACGCGGCTGCTTGGGCCAGCGCCGCTCCCAAGGCCAGCGAAGGGCCGTCATTCACCGTCATCGACGACGCGCGAACGGCTCGCCGCAAGGCAAAACAAGCGTAGACGCCCAGAAACGCGACGCCTGCCCAGCGCAGCACCTCGATGGCTGCTGGGGCGGCCTCCACCACCGCCCCCAGCCCGACGACGCCGAGCGAGATCAGCGCCGCGTCAGATAGCGCGCACAGCAGGCAAATCCAGAAAACGTGCTCCCGGCGCAAACCCTGGCGCAGCACGAAGGCGTTCTGCGCCCCGATAGCGACGATCAGCGAAAGCCCCGAACCCAGCCCGGCAAACCCGGCGCCCAAGAATGAACCCACGGGTGCGACTGTAGTTGGGCGTCGGCGCTAGCGGGAGCAGTATCAAATCTCACGCCTTCACGATCTGGAACTTGGCGTTCAGCTTCAGCTTCACGGATTTCAAGGTGCCCATGCCGTCGTAGCCGTACTTGGTGGTGAACTTCCCGCCCGAGCCGATCTTGATCGTGCTCACCTTCATCCCCGCCGGAACGTTGTTTGGCTTGGAGGAAGTCTCTGACCCGTCGTAGCTGGCGTAGGCCAAGGAGAACTTGTACTTGGCCTGCACGAGCTTCCCGCCCTTGTAGCGATAGATATTGCAGCGGATGTTGCTGACGTCCGACGGGTGCTGGCACAGCAAAATCTCGCGGTACTTGTCGCCCTTGATGAAGTCGGCGACGGCGAACTCCCACGGCGACGGGATGTGCTCGCGTTTGGCGAGCGTCTTGCCGTTGACTACGAGCTTTATTCCCGTCTCGTACTTCCCCTGATATTTGACGACCTTGATGGTTTCCTTCTTGCCGCCGTTGAGGTCGACCTTGTACGTTTTGCCTACTTTCAAGATCGACGGCTTTGTGGCGGCCTCGGCATCGGTTGCGGTGAGCAGGCCCGCGGCACAGATGGTCGTTACGGCGATGGTGAGAAATTTCTGCATCAGCTCTCCTTAGAACTGGTTCCGAAAACTCTACCCGCCTACAGCCTCCCGCTGGCCTTCAACGCCAAATATGTATCGCAAACCGCCGGGGCCAGGTGCTCCGAATCGGCCTCCACCACCTCGGCTCCCATGCGTTTCACCGACGCCGCCAACTCGCCCCGCGCCAACGACAAACGTTCCGCCGCGGCCAGGTCGTAGGCCGCCCCGACAGCGCCGTCCAGCTTCGGCTTGGGTTCGGAAACAGAAGCGACGACGACCTGGTGTCGGGCCGCGAGCAGCGGCAGCACTGAACCCATACCGTCCTCGTATAGTGCCGGGTCAAGTCCCGTTACCAGGACGACCAACGCCCGGTTCTTCGCCGCCAGATCGATCTGCCCGGTGATCAGCGGCCAGTGCGCCTCGACGAGCTTGGGTTCGACCTGGCTCAGGGCGTCGGCGAAACCGGCGACGACGGACGCCATTCCGGAGACCGAGATTCTTTGGGAGCGCAGGGCCGAATCGGCGCATATCAAGCTCATTCGATCCCCCGAGGCGGCCCCCAGCGCGCCGAGCAGCAGGCAGGTTTCGATGCCGGCGTCGAGCCGGGTGGCCAGCCCGATCCTTCCAGCCGACCAGCGCGAGGTGTCCAGCACGATGACCACGTGGCGGTCGCGCTCGGGCCGCCAAGTACGGATCATCGTCTTCGACGCCCGCGCTGTGGCCCGCCAGTCGATCGAGCGCACGTCGTCGCCGAGCGCGTACTCGCGCAGCGAATCGAACTCGGTTCCCTGGCCGCGCACGTGAACGCTCGCCTGTCCGTCGAGCTCGCGAAGCCTGGCCAGCTTGTAGGGCAGGTGGGTGCGCGACTTGAACTCGGGCAGCACCCGCAAGGTATCGCGGTGTTCGAACGCGAACTGTCTTGCGGCGATGCGCAGCGGCCCCCATGAGCGCACGCTCACCGGCCCGGCGTGTAAATCCCCGCGTCGCGACGGGGTGAGCCGGGTCTTGCGGGTTCCGGCTCCACCGGGTGCGACGGCCAGCGCACGGGTATTCGATAGCTGATTTCCCGACGGCGGCCAGCCGTCGCTGATCTCGATCCGGTAGGGGCGCGGGCTGGGGTTGTGTACCTGAACAATGCACTCGGCTGGCTGGTTCGCCCGCGTCGACGACGGCAAAGATCGGTTTACCTCCAACAGCTCGGGCCGCGGGGCTAAAGCGCGGTCTACAAGGGCGATCACGCATACCAGCAGAGCCCAGAGGGCGACGGTTACCGGCATAGGATACAGCGCCACGGGGATGACGCCCACGCCCAGCAGCGCCGGGAACATCCAGCTGACGGCCAGCGAGAACGGCGGGTGTTTCGGATGCTGTCCCCGGGCTTGACCAGGGGCGGCGGGGTCTGGGGACGGCCCGACATCCGGGGCAGAAAAACCCGACCCCGGATGAGAGCGCGTCTCCCCGGAACTCACCGCGGCACCGCCACGGTAGCGAGCACGTTGGCGATGATGGCTGAAGCCGTCGTTCCGTCCATCTGTGCTTCCGGGCGCACTTGGATGCGGTGGTTCAACGTGGGGATGGCAAGGGATTTCACATCGTCAGGGGTGACGAAATCGCGGCCTGAGAGCCAGGCGTACGCGCGGGAGGTGCGCATCAGGGCCGTCTCGCCGCGCGGGCTGACGCCGAGCGAAACCGAGGGCGCCTGGCGGGTGGCCCGGCACACGTCGGCGATATACCCCAACACCGGGGTGTCGACCTGCACCCGGGCGACCTGCTGGCGGGCCGAAGCGAGTTCGTCGGCGTCGGTGACCGCGCGCAGCCCGGCGGCCTCCAGATCGGTCGGATCGAAGCCGCGGGCGTGCCGGGCGAGCACCTCGATCTCCTCCTCGCGCGTGGGCAGCGGCAGCTCCAGCTTGAGCAAGAAGCGGTCGAGCTGGGCCTCGGGCAGCGGGTAGGTTCCCTCGTACTCGACAGGGTTCTGGGTGGCCACCACCAGGAAGGGCGAGGGCAGCGGCCAGGGCTGGCCGTCGACCGTCACCTGACGCTCCTCCATCGCCTCAAGCAGCGACGCCTGGGTCTTGGGCGGGGTGCGGTTGATCTCGTCGGCGAGCAAGATGTTGGTGAACACCGGGCCGGGGCGGAAGTCGAAGCGGCCCGCCTGGGCGTCGTAGATGAGTGAGCCGGTGACGTCGCCGGGCATCAAATCCGGGGTGAACTGCACCCGCTTCATCTCCAACCGCAGCGACGCCGCCAGCGCACGCACCAGCAGCGTCTTGGCCACCCCGGGCACACCCTCAAGTAACACGTGCCCGTTCGCCAATAGGCCGATGAGAAGCCCAGTTACCGCCGCCGACTGCCCGACGACGGCCTTGCCCACCTCCGTGCGCACGTTCAGCAGTGCCCGCTGGGCAGGCGAGTACGCGGTAGCCTGCGCGGCTTGCGGCCCAGCGGAGTTTTCGGCCGCCGGGCGGGCGGCGGTGAAGCCCGGTTGGCCTTGCCATGCCGACGGCTGGGCCGGCTGGAAACTGGGGGATGTCGGTTGATATGCCCCCTGCCCGTAACCCGATCCATAGGCTTGCCCGTAGGCGGGTTGGGCCGATCCAGAGCTCCCGGCCTCTCCCGTCGGGTGGTTGGGTGTGTTCTCCTGGGTCATTTCTTCTCCTCAAGGTTCTTTAGCTGGTCGGCGAGGGCCGCCAGTTCGGCGTCGGTGTCCGGCTCGGGGCCGTAGAAAAGGTACTGAAGTTCGGGTATCGGTGTACCCAAAGCGGCAGATAGCCGCTCGACGATCGCGTTCGGCGGATCTGAGGGGCTGAGCCCGTAGCGCTTGGCCAAGCGGCTGAGGGTGGCCGCCCGCAGTGCCGCCGCCGAGTGCCCGCGCGCCTGGGCTTGGCGGTACAGGCGGCCCAACCCAGACGTTGATTCGGAGGAGGGCACGGATACCGGCAGGGGTTCTTGGATCAGTTTCCCGAACCGACGCCCGCGCCAAAGCGCCGCCCCGAGAGCGGCGACCGCGCACATCCACAAGACGTAATAGGTGCCCGGCGGCAGGAGTGCCCACTGGCCCTCGCCCCGGGAGCTGGATTGGCTTTCGTCAAGGGGCCGGTACCACAGCAGTTTCGGGTGTTTGCCGAGCACCCGCAGCGCCAGCGCGGCGTTCCCGTCCTCGGTGATGGCGTTGTTCGCTAGGAAATCGGGGCTGGAGATGACGGCCAGCTTGCGATTGCCGTCGGTCTTGTAGACGTACGCGAAGGAGTCGTACCTGGTGGGGTAGCACTTGGTGTAGGCTCCCGCACCCGAGTCGACCGAAATGCCCTTGGTAAAACCCGAGATTGAGGCGGCGGCCACGGCGTCGGCGTCATCACATGCGGGCGCAAGCAGGTCGTAGGCATCGATGTTGTCGTAGCTGATGTTGATGTCATTGTCGAACAGCGTCTCGATGCCGGAGCGGTAGTAATACTCGACGGCGAACAGCACCACATCGGCGGGGGTCTCACGCAGGGCCTCGATCTGGGCGTCGCTTAGATACTCGCCGACGAACACGCCCACCGTCGTCCCCGATGTTGCGGCCCTTACCAAGGAGAGGTCGGACGTCTGGGTAACGGCTACCCCATCGCGCTCCAGTACCCGCCGCACGGCACGAAACCCGTAGCCGTTGGTCGAATCCATGTTTCCGTAGGCGGAGTTCTCATCCTCAGGTGTTGCTGCCACCACCGCGAGCAGCCCCAGCAGTGCCGCCAACCCCACGGCGACGCCCACAACCCAGCCTCGCGCCCTCATGCGCTCACCCCGTTGAGTGCGGCGTCGAGGTCGCTAATCCAGCGGTACTGCGCCTCGCTTCCAGCTCGACGCCCGTAGGCCACCTGGTCGAACAAAGCTGCGGCTTCGAGCAGCTCACGGGAGCGTTCCACCTTCCAGGAGGCCTGTTCGGCGGCCTCTCGAGCGGTCATCCCCCGGCTCTCCTGCAGCAACCCGGCTTCGGAAAGCGAGCGGATCACGGCCCTGAAGCGCATGGCGATCGCCTCCGGCCACCTGCTTGCTTGGGCCAGCGCTTCGGCATCGGCGCGGATGGTTGCGGAATCTCGCTCATCGCCGTCGAACAGGGCCTGGTTCTTGCGCTTCAGCCGCTCGGGCCGCAGCGGCCCGGCCACCGCCAGCGCGACGAGCAACGCCAGCACCAGCACCACGGCCACTACGACCCACACTGTGGTCGGGCTGGTGGTTGATGGGCCCGTGTTACCGCCGAGCAGCCAGCGCAGAAAGTCCTCCCAAAGCTGACTCAGGCGCGAACCCGGATCAAGGTATTCGGGTTTGGCTAGCTCTTCTTCCAACTGACGGCGGGCTTCGTCGGCGGTGGGGGTGAGCGGGGGAGCGAGCGGCGTCACTGGTACATCTCCTCCATCAGCTGCACGTCGAGCCCCTCACGGCGGATCCGGCAATCCACGTAGAGCAGCGCGGTGACGGAGGCAGTGAGCGGCACGGTCAGGGTGGAGGTGAGCACCGACGAGACGGTAGACGAAACCAGCAGCACGACCGGGTCTTCGGCGTCGAACGCCATTTGGCCGAGCGCTACGACGCCCGACATCGTCGAGGAGGCGATGCTCACGATAAGGCCGGTGACGAACAGCACCCCGAAAACCCGCCAGAAGCTCTTGCGGGTGAGCTTCCACGAGCGGGCGATCGCGCGGAACGGGCCGCCGGATTCGAGGGATAACACCGGGACGACAAGGGTGAGCTTGATGTTCAGGAAGTAGAACAGCGGGATACCTAAGATGAGCGCCAGCACGATGAGCGCGACTACGGCTTCCGGGTCCGAATCGCCGACGGACGGTATCAAGACGCCAAACGTCAGCGCCAAGACGGCGACGACCATCGCCGCGATCAGCAGCAGCTGATAGGCCAAGACGAGCCACACCCGCCGGCCGATCAGGCGCAGGGCGTCGAGAGGTTTGGTGGGCTTGCCCCTAACCGCCGAGAAAACCGCTAGCGAAATGGAGATCGAGCACACCGACGTCACCAGCGAGGCGACGATCTGCTCGGAGGTAGTGAACGCCAGTCCGGTGCCGAAAACCTCCTCGAAAGCCTCCATCGCGGCGGTATCCCACAGCGGCAGGCCAAGCAGATAGAGAGCCCCGTTGCACACCAGGTTCAGCACGACGACCGTCAACGCGGTAAGCCCGAGCGTCACGGCAGGGGAGTAACGCATGGCCGCGAACGCTCCCGAGAGTATCTCCGAAAACCCAAGCGGACGCAGAGGAACGACCCCGGCGTCGAACTTAGGAGCGGACCAATCCCGCCCCAAATACTTAGGATCGACGTACGGGACGAAGAGCTTAGGACTCTCCCAACTCGCAGCCATGGCCCAATCGTCTCACAGGACCCGAAGCCGCAGGCGGCGTTCTCGCAAGGTTGGGGGGCACAGCGATTCACTTTGTCTGCTTTGGATAGTTCTCGTCGTCAATACTCGTGCGTTAGGTTCTGACGGTTCTGAAGGCTGAGAATTCCGAGTTGGCAAGCGGATATGACTTGCCCGGTTCAAAAAGTTGTCACAGGGTGAGCGAAGAAAACAAACAAAACAAAATCAAGACCTCGATGGGGAGCAAACTAGCTGAGCGACAAGGTAAAACGTGGTGTCCTGCAACGAAAAGTTGTCATAGGGGAGGGCAAAAAAAGAAACAGAACAAAATCGCCCTACCGGAACACGACCGTGCGTTGGCCGTCGAGCAGCACGCGGTGTTCTGCGAAGAGCTTTACCGCTTCCGTCAGCGTCAGGGATTCTTGTTCCTGGCCGATCTCCTGGAGCTCGGCGGCCGTCATCGTGTGGTCTACGCGTCGGACGTTCTGCTCGATGATCGGGCCCTCGTCTAGGTCGGAGGTGACGAAGTGGGCCGTCGCTCCGATGAGCTTTACGCCGCGGTCGTGGGCCTGGCGGTAGGGGTTGGCGCCCTTGAAACCGGGTAAGAACGAGTGGTGAATGTTGATCGCCCGGCCCGCCAAGGCCTGACACAGGTCGGGGGAGAGGATCTGCATGTAGCGCGCGAGAACCACCAGCTCGATGTCGTACTCGGCCACGACGTCCAAGATCCGCTTCTCCATCTCGGGCTTGGTTTCCGGAGTAACCGGGATGTGCTCGAACGGAATGCCGTAGAACCCGGCCAGCTCGGCCAGATTCGGATGGTTGCCGATGATCAGGGGGATGGTGATGGGCAGGTAGCCGGAGCGCTGACGGAACAACAGGTCGTTCAGCACGTGCGCGGCCTTGGATACCAGCACCAGCGTGCGGCGCTTGCGGCCAACGTAGTCCAGCGTCCATTCGGCGCCGAGCTGATCGGCCAGCGGGGCCACGGCGTCCTCGAAGATCGAGCGGTCGAAACCCGATTGCACCTGTACGCGCATGAAGAACTGATCCGAGGAGTCGGAGGAAAACTGCTGCAGCTCGGTGATGTTCCCTTGGGCTTTCAGGATCGCGCCCGTCACGCCGTTGACAATCCCCGGGCGGTCGGGGCAGACGAGGGTGAGGAGCCAGTGGTTCGCGTCGATCACGGGCAAATCCTAGTTGATAAGGTCTAACGCTGCCCGTACCGTCCGGTATGAGTTGCGGCCGTCGAGGTGCTTTTGAAAAAAGCCGCGCAGAACATCTGAGTGTTCGGTGTAGATGTCCAGTACCTCCGAGCCCGAGAAAATGCCCGAGAGGGTGTTGAAAACCTGCGCCCAGTTGCGGTGCCTGCGCCCTCCGCTCAGCCACTCGTAATCCAGGTACAGCCCGCGTTTGGCCTCGTATTTGGCCAAGTCAGGGGCGAACATCACGATGGGACGGCCTGTAATCGAGTAGTCCGAGATAGTGGAGGAATAGTCGGTGATCAAAGTGTCGACGCCCCACAACAGCGGCATCAAATACGGCTGCTCGCCCCGGCTCAAGACCTTGATCGAGCCCTCAGACTTGGGATAGTCGGAGATGGAGTAGGGATGGGGGCGCAACACGAGCACGGCGTCGTTTTCACCCAGCCAGGCCTGCATGGTCTTCCACTCGTCAGGTGTCGGGATGGCAGGGTCGGGGCCGCCGTCGCGCCAGGTGGGGGCGTACAAGATGATGCGGCGATCGCCGAGCTCGGGGATGGATTTGGCCCACAGCGCCCGGGCCTGGTCGGTGCGGTCGCGCTTGGAACCGCCGAACATGACGTCCGTGCGCGGCTCGCCAAGCGGCTGCACCTGTTTGGTGAGCCCGAAAGCCGAAGAGATAAACGGCACAACGGCGTCGGACGAAACGGGAAATAGATCGATGGAACGCAGGCCAACCCGATACATGGATTTGATCGCCAGCTTCGTGCCGGGGATGTCGCCGAGTTTGCCGATGTCGAGCACCTGCGGCGAATCCAGGTGAAGCTTCTTGATCGGCGTGCCGTGCCACAGCTGCACGATCTTGGCCCCGCCCTCGGCGTAGCGGTTGACGTCGCCGAAGCCGTGCGTGATGGCGATCAGCCCGGCGTGGATGGTGGCCTCGTAGCCCTCCTGGGAATCGCGGGTCAGCCACTCGACACCCTTCTGCTCGGCTTGGGCTGCCTGCCACTTTTCCGAAACCAGCCAGATGATTCGCAGCGACGGATCGGCCGCCTTCGCCGCCTGGTAGAACGCCCAGGCTCCGTCGCCGAGCCCGAAGTGCGAACCGATCACCCAGGTTTGCGAGTCGCGCTTGGAAAACCGCGAGCGCACCTGGCCGCGAAACAGCTTGGGAATGGCCGCGAGCTTAGAGCGGTTGGCGGTCTGGAAATCGAATGCGGCATTACCCATGCCGCAAGCCTAGTACCCGCCCGCGCCGCCCCGGATCAAGTCCGGGGACGGCTAGGTCAAGTCTTGGCCGAACGAGCGTTACTCGGAACTTCCGTCAGCAGCAACCCTCGGCCGCGTGCTCGCCCATCCTCATGCGCCAGAACTCGCGCTCGCCGAGCGGCTCCTCGCCCGGATGCTCTAGTTCCCACCTGGCGAGGTAGTGCGCGTACGCGTTTTGTCCCGACGCCTCGCGCAGGAACCAGCAGCACGAGCGCCAGGCCCGGCGAATGCAGCAGCTGCGCTTGGGTTTGGCCTCTACTTCGGCAATCGCAGTGAGCAACATCATTTCTTCACCTCCGCGTGTCCGATGAGCAGCTTGGGATCGCCGACCTCCAGGTATTCGGCCTCAATCTTCTTTTCCAGCTTGGTGGCCAGGAAGCCGCTCGGGGCGTAGTAATCGGACGGCTGGTACGGGTCTTCCGAAGTGCTCGTATCGTGGGTGCGCAAGGTCTTGATCACCCGCATGATGGCCGTCACCAGTACCCACGCGCTCATCACCAGGAACGCGATCGAGAGCGAGCCTTGGATGAACGTGTTGCGCACCGTCGCGTGCAGGTCAGCCAGCGCCTGCCCTTCGACGCCGCCCGCGGCGAGCTTGCCGTTGGCCACCGACCACTGTTTCCAGTAGCCGAGCGCTGGATCGTCGGAGAAAATCTTCTCCCACGAGGCGGTGAACGTGGTGGAGACGTCCCAGGCCAGGGCGATGCCAGGAATCCACACCCACTTCACGAAGCCCTTGCGAACCACCACCACGCAGCAAACCATCAGCGCGATGGCTGCGATCAACTGGTTGGCGATGCCGAACAGCGGGAAGAGCGTCTGGATGCCGCCGTTGGGGTCGGTAACGCCCATCAGTAGCAGCGAACCCCACGAGCCGACGACGATCGCCGTGCACAGCCACGCTCCCGGACGCCAGGACGGCTCACGGAATTTCGGAATCCAGTTACCGATGGCGTCGGAAAGCTGGAAGCGGGTGACGCGGGTGACGGCGTCGACCGCCGAGAGGATGAACAACGCCTCGAACATCACCGCGAAGTGGTACCAGAAACCCATCATCGCCTTGCCGCCGAAGATGCGGTGGAGAATGTTCGACATGGCGACGGCCAGCGTCGGCGCGCCGCCCGTACGGGAGACGATCGACTGCTCGCCCACGTCCTCGGCTATCTGGTCGAGCGCGGCCTGATCCCACACCTGGACGGTCGCTGCCAGGTTTCCTTCGACCGGCTGATCCCATTCCACCCGGGGTTTGTTGCCCTGGGCGTCGGTCACCTGCAGCTGGGTGACGGCCACCGCAGCGGCCGCCGATTTGGCCTTGTTCCCTATGGCCTTCTGCTCCGGGGACGCCGATGACTGCGCCCCGGCGGTGATTTCGGTGTTCCACTGGTCGACCTGGGCTTGGGTGAGCGCGCTCGCCCCGGCTGGGATGTTGGAATCCCCCGGCAGATGGACGGCCAACTCACCGTTCGCGTTCGTTGAAACCATGACGCCGTCGGCCACCGCCTGCGTGTCCAGCCGGATTATCCCCGCTTGTGAAGTGTTCATCGCGAAGTAGGTGCCGGTGGAGAGGGAGACGGCGGCTGCCAGGGCCATGATCGCGACGAAGGATTCCATCAACATGCCGCCGTAGCCGATCATGCGCACCTGGGATTCCTTCTGAATCATCTTCGGGGTGGTGCCCGATGCGACCGTCGCGTGCATTCCGGATAGGGCACCGCAGGCGATGGTGATGAACAGGAACGGGAAGAGTGAGCCCGCGAACACGGGGCCTGCGTTGTTCGTCGCGAATTCCGAGACCGACGCCATCCGCACCAGCGGCTGCACCACCACGATCCCGACGGCCAGGATTACGATCGTCCCGACCTTCATGAAGGTGGAGAGGTAGTCGCGCGGGGTGAGCAGCAGCCACACCGGCAAGATCGCGGCCAGGAAGCCGTACACCATCACGGCGACGGTGAGCTGCGTGCCGGAAAGGGATAGGGCGTCGGCAATGGGGGACTGGGCTACCCAGGAGCCGGCCACGATGGCCAGGATCAGCAGGGCAAAGCCGATGATGGAGATTTCGAGCACCTTGCCCGGGCGCAGGAAGCGCAGGTAGCAACCCATCAGCAGGGCGATAAGAATCGTGCAGCCGATGGAGAACACCGACCACGGGGAGCCGGTCATCGCGTTCACGCACACGAGGGCGAGGACGGCCAGCACGATCATCAGCATCACGAACACGCCGATCATGGCTACCGTTCCGCCGACCGGGCCGATCTCGTCGCGGGCCATCTGGCCGAGCGAGCGCCCGCCGCGGCGCATGGAGAAGAACAGCACCAGCATGTCTTGGACGGCCCCGGCGAGGCACACGCCCACGATGATCCAGATCGTGCCCGGCAGGTAGCCCATCTGCGCGGCGAGCACCGGGCCGACCAGCGGACCGGCCCCGGCGATCGCCGCGAAGTGGTGGCCGTAGAGCACACGGCGGTCGGTGAGGTCGAAATCCTGACCGTTGTTGACGCGCTCGGCGGGGGTGGCGTTGGTGTCGTCGGGCTTCATGATCTTGCGCTGGATGAACAGCGCGTAGAAGCGGTAGGCGATGGCGTACGAGCACACGGCGGCCACGACGAACCAGATCGCGTTCACGTATTCGCCTCTGACTACGGCCAACATCCACCAGCCCACGGCCCCGGCCAGCGCCACCAGCGCCCACAGGACGACCTTCCACCACGTCCAGTGCGTGTGCGGCTTGGTGCCGACGGGCACGCCGTCCTTGTTTCGGATGATGTACTGCTCTTCTGCTTGCGTGTATCTGATACCAACTGACACTGTCACTCCTAAGGGGGAAGACTTTGGCAAAGACACTAATACGATTCGCAAGAGATTGGAAGACCTTGCGCAAATATTGCAATTGTTGCAACGAGGGGTGATGCCCATAGCTGGAGGCAGCGCGACTTACGAATGAAACCGCGCTACTCTTTGGGCATGGCTACCGGGCGGATCTTCAACATCCAGAAGTTTTCCCTGCACGACGGCCCGGGCATCCGAACCGTCGTGTTCCTCAAGGGCTGCCCGATGTCGTGTTCGTGGTGCGCCAACCCCGAATCCCAGAAATTGCAAGTGCTGCGCACGCGTGACGTCGACGATCCCAACAAATTCGCCGACGATTCGCGCGACTACACCATCCAACAGGTGTTGGAAATCTGCGAGCAAGACCGCCCTTTCTACGACGAATCTGGCGGCGGCGTCACGCTCTCCGGCGGTGAGCCGCTGGTTCAACACCGCTTCGCAACGTCACTGCTGCACGAGCTCAGACAATCCGGCATCCACACGGCCATCGAGACGACCGGCTGCGTCTCCGAGCAGGTGTTCGCGGCAGCCCTTGAGGAGCTGGATTTGGTGATCATGGACGTCAAACATTGGGATAGCAATCAACACCGCCAGTGGACGGGCCAGCCCAACACCCTCCCGCTGCGTTCCCTAGATCAAGCGGTGGCCTGGGGCGGGCCGCTGCTGGTGCGCATCCCGGTAATCCCCGGCGTAAACGATTCAATCGAGGACGCCAAAGCCCTGTCGTCCCTACTGGCCGAGCACGGGGTGAGAAAAGTTGAGCTGCTGCCGTTCCACCAGTTCGGGGAGCGCAAGTACGAGCTGCTGGGTTGGGACTACCTTTTCAAGGGCGTCCCAGGGTTGCACGCGGAGGACTTGGCCGAATACCAAGCGGCGTTTGATGGTGTAGAAGCGGTGGTTGGCTAGCTACTTCTCTTCTTTGCCCTGGAAGGTTTCCCAGGTGGAGCGCTTGACGTACTTCATCGGATCGACGTTCACGCCGTCGGCCCATAGGGAAAGGTGCAGGTGGCATTCGGTGCTGGTGCCCGTCGAGCCGACGTTGCCGATCCACTGGCCGCGGGAGACGGTGTCGCCCTTCTTCACCGCGAACGAGCTCATGTGCATGTATTGTGACGTGAACTCGGTTCCGAGGATGTCGCCGTGTTCGATGATGACGGTGTTGCCCGAGCCGCCCTGCATTTCAGCAGTGGTCACCTTGCCCTTTTGAATGGCGTAGATGGGCTGGCCGCACTTGTTGCCGGGGAAGTCGGTTCCGTTATGGAACTTTATGACGTGATAGATCGGGTGGAGGCGGTTGCCCCAAGAGTTCACGGTGATCTCGCCCTTGGTGTAGGTCGGCCACTGGAACTCGGAGGCGTCCTTGATCTTCTTGGCGAAGGCCTGGATTTCGGAGGAGCTCTCGGCCAGCGCGGCGGAGCGCTCGTCTAGCTTGGAGGAGAAGGCCTCTTCGTCCTCGGGAATCACCTCACCGACGGTCTTTTCCAGCAACCCATCAGGAGCGACGGCAACCACCGACGAATCCGCCGCAGATGCGGAGGAGAGCTGAGAGGTAGAGACATAGGAGACGGTGCCGAGCCCGACCGCCGCGACGGCGGCCAGCGTCAGGCCCGTGACGATCTTGGAGAAGAACGAGGGGGATGCGGGTTCGTCGAC
>JAISTE010000122.1 GCA_031272825.1 Propionibacteriaceae bacterium
AGACGACCCACGTGGCGGGCCGCTACAGCCCCGCGCCCGACAACAACCTGCGCTTCCTCGTCGCCAAGCGGCCGGTCGGCCCGTGCTACCTCGTGACGCCGTGGAACTTCCCCCTGGCCATGGCGACGCGCAAGGTCGGCCCGGCCCTGGCCGCCGGCTGCACCTGCGTGGTCAAACCCGCGCGCCTGACTCCGCTGACCACCTTGCTGTTCGCCGAGATTCTGCAGCAGGCCGGATTGCCCGACGGCGTTGTCAACGTGCTGCCCACCGCTCACACCGCCGCAGTTACCGATCCCCTGATCGCCGATCCGCGCCTGCGCAAACTCTCCTTCACCGGTTCGACGCCCGTGGGCAAGCAGCTCATCGCCGCCGCTTCCGAAAACGTGCTGCGCGTGTCCATGGAGCTCGGCGGGAACGCGCCCTTCCTGGTGTTCGAGGACGCCGACCTGGACAAGGCTGTCGATGCCGCGCTGGCGGCCAAGTTCCGCAACGGGGGAGAGGCCTGCACCGCCGCCAACCGCTTCTTCGTGCAGGAGTCGGTGGCTGAGGAGTTCACCTCCCGGATCGCCGCCCGGGTGGAGTCCATGAAAGTGGGACACGGCACCGAGCCGGGTGTGGACGTCGGGCCTTTGATTGACGCCGCCGCGGTGGACAAGTGCCGGGAGCTGGTAGACGACGCCGTCTCGCGCGGGGCCAAAGTGCTGGTAGGAGGCCGCGAGGTTTCCGGCCCGGGGCATTTCTTCGAGCCGACGGTACTGGCCGATGTACCGCGCGAGGCAAAGATCGTCGCTGAGGAGATTTTCGGCCCGGTACTGGCCATCTCAACCTTCACAACCGAATCCGAGGCGGTGGAGCGCGCCAACGCCACCGAATATGGGCTGGCCTCCTACGTGATGACGGAATCGGTTGACCGCGTACACCGCATGGTAGATGCCCTCGACTACGGCCTCATGGGCGTAAATGTCGGCGTGATGAGCAACGCCGCGGCCCCGTTCGGCGGAGTCAAACAATCGGGCATGGGCCGCGAAGGCTCCTTCGAAGGCATAGAAGAGTACCTATCGGTGAAATACACGCTGATCCCGGGCTAAAGGGCGGGAAGCGGCTTCCTGGCCGCGCACCTTTCATGATGCGTGGCCAGAAAGATAGCTGAACGTCGATCTGGATAATCGAAGCTGACAAGCAAAAACCCCGGTGTTTCCACCGGGGCATATTGTGCGCGAGAGAGGACTTGAACCTCCACCCCCGAATATTGGGGACTAGCACCTCAAGCTAGCGCGTCTACCTATTCCGCCACCCGCGCAGGTGCTTGCTGGGCGAACCAGCCGTTGAACACTATCACGCGATGGGCCGATGCGCGAAATGTATCCCCAGGGCCAGTCCTCATAGCTGGGTTGTCCACAGGTTGCGGTGCCCTATCAAAAATTGTTGGTAGCCGCGCATAGTGTTTCGGGCATGAACAAAGAAATTGGTCGGTGTTTCGGGACTGGAGACACCTTATATGAGCGCTATCACGATGAGGAGTGGGGAGTCCCCCTCCATGGAGAAGCCGAGCTGCTGGAGCGGATCGTCTTGGAAGGGTTTCAGGTCGGGCTGAGCTGGAGAACCGTGCTGCACAAGCGCGAGGCTTTCCGCGAGGTCTTCGCCGGGTTCGATCCAGAGAAAGTCGCGGCCTTTGGGGAGGAGGATGTCCAGCGTTTGCTGGATGACAAGCGAATCATCCGCAACCGGCAAAAGATTGAGGCGGCCATCGCGAATGCCCGGGCCACTCAGGCGCTGCACGAGGAAGGCAGAACGCTGGACGCATTGATCTGGAGTTTCAAGCCCAAGGAACGTCGGGAAAGGGCGGTCAGGTTGGAAGAGATCGAACCGGCACCCGAAGCTGAGGAGCTTGCCAAAGCGCTGAAGGCTTCGGGGTTCAAGTTCGTCGGGCCGGTGACGGCGTATGCGATGATGCAGGCAGTCGGCATGGTGGACGACCATCTGGTGGGCTGTCCCAAGGCAAAGCCGTGAGAGAATCGACGCCATGGCTCAAGTTGTGATCATTGGTGGTGGCCCGGGGGGCTACGACGCCGCGTTGGCTGCTAGAAGGCTCGGAGGGGAAGTAACTCTAATCGAACAGCGCGGGCTCGGCGGCTCGGCAGTTCTGACCGACGTAGTGCCTAGCAAATCCCTTGTTTCTGTCGGGCAGATCATGGCCCGCATCCGTGAAGCGGGGGCGCTGGGCGCTCGGCTGAAGGACGGGGACACGGATCTTTGGAAAGCCGTGGACGTCGACCTGGCGGCAGTAAACGAGCGTATCCGCAACCTTGCCTCCTCCCAATCCCAAGACCAGAAGGCCGAGCTCTCCCAGATGGGGGTTCGGCTGGTACACGGCAAGGGCCGCCTGAACGGCCCACATCAGGTGGTCGCCGAAACTGACAATGGTGAGCTTTACTTCCCCGCCGATGTGATCTTGCTTGCCACGGGCGGGCATCCTCGGGTGCTTCCGTCGGCACAGGTTGACGGCGAGCGGATCCTCACCTGGGCGCAGATATATGACCTGGAGCACATGCCCGAGCACTTGATCATCATCGGGTCAGGCGTCACCGGTGCCGAGTTTGCCTCCGCGTACCGGGCGTTGGGCGCCAAGGTGACGTTGGTTTCTTCACGTCACCAGGTGCTGCCCTCGGAGGACGACGACGCGGCGGCCATCATCCAGCAGGCCTTCTTGGACTTCGGCATCAACGTGATCAACGATGCCCGGGCCGAGTCCGTCGTCCGCGACGGCGACGAGGTGGTGGTCACCTTGGCCAGCGGCGAGCAGGTACGCGGTTCGCACTGTCTCGTGGCCGTCGGAGCGATCCCGAACACCGACGGCATCGGGCTGGAGGATGCTGGGGTGGCGCTCACCGAATCCGGCCACATCAAGGTCGACGGGGTTTCGCGCACCTCCGTGCGCGGCATCTACGCCGCCGGGGACTGTACGGACGGCATGAAGCTGGCCTCGGTCGCCTCCGCCCAGGGCCGCATCGCCATGTGGCACTCGCTGGGGGATGCCGTAGAGCCGCTGAATACGAGAACCGTCGCCTCGGCGGTGTTCACTACCCCCGAAATCGCCACCATCGGCATCACGCAGAAGGAGATCGACGACGGCACCATCAAGGCCCGCATGGTGAAGATGCCGCTGGCTACCAACGCGCGCACCAAGATGAAGGAGGCGTACGGCGGGTTCGTGAAGCTCTTCTGCCTTCCCACAACGCACATTGTCGTGGGCGGCGTGATCGTTTCCTTCTGGGCCTCCGAGCTGATTCACTCGGTATCCATCGCGGTGAAGAACAAGCTGACGGTCGAGCAGCTCGGCAACGCCTTCGCCGTCTACCCGACGCTGTCGGGCTCGATCAGCGAGGCCGCCAGGCAGCTGCACGGCCACCCCGGAGAGGAAATAGTGTTGTACTGATGAGCGATGTGAGTGCAGAGGTCGTAGAGCTGGCAGCCGACCTGATCCGTTTCGACACCTCGAATTTCGGCCAGGGTGAGGCCCGGCCAGAGCGCGAGTGCGCCGAATACATCTTCGGCAAGCTCCAAGAGGTGGGCATCTCGCCCCAAATCTACGAATCCGAGCCCGGAAGGGCCACCCTCGTGGCCGACTGGCCTGGTGCCGACGACTCTGTACCGCCGCTGCTCATCCACGGGCACACGGACGTGGTTCCGGCGATCGCTTCCGATTGGAAGGTCGATCCGTTCGCCGGGGAGATCGTCGACGGCCAGATTTGGGGCCGCGGGGCCGTCGACATGAAGGATTTCGACGCCATGGTGCTCGCGGTGCTGCGCTCGCGCATGATCGAGGGCCGCGCCCCGCGCCGTCCCATTCGGCTGGTTTTCACAGCTGACGAGGAAAACGGCGGCGCGCTCGGCTCGCGCTGGCTGGTGCAAAACCACCCGGAACTGGTCGCTGATTGTTCCGATGCCATCGGTGAGGTGGGCGGGTTCTCGCTCACCGTGCGCGACGACCTGCGGCTATACCTGGTGCAGACCGCTGAAAAGGGCATCGCCTGGTTGAAGCTGATCGCTGAGGGTCAAGCCGGGCACGGCTCGCTGCGCAACGACTCCAACGCGGTAACCGAGCTGGCCAAGGCGGTTTCCCGCATCGGCGCCCACCAGTGGCCCAAGCGCATCACGCCCGCCCAGCAGCAGTTCTTGGACGCCGTGGAGGACGCGCTCGGCGTGCCCGTCAACCTGGACAACGCCGAGGAGAGCCTGGCACGCCTGGGCTCGATTTCGCGCCTGATCGGGGCCGCGCTGCAAAACACCGCCAACCCGACCCAGCTCGACGCCGGGTACAAGGTGAACGTTATCCCCGGCGAAGCCAGCGCCTGTATCGACGGTCGCTTCATCCCCGGCTGCCGCGAAGAACTGCTCGAAACGGTACAAGTTCTGCTCGGCGACAAGGTGCGATACGAGTTCTTGAACGACGACATCGCGGTGGAAACCGAGTTCGCCGGTGCGCTGGTCGAAGCTATGCAGGCCTCAATCTCCGCCGAAGATCCGCAGAGCAAGACGGTGCCGTATCTCACCTCGGTGGGTACGGACGCCAAGGCCTGGTCTACGCTCGGCATCCGCTGTTTCGGGTTCGCTCCGCTGCAGCTGCCGCCCGATCTGGACTTCGTCTCCTTGTTCCACGGGGTCGACGAGCGCGTGCCGATCGAATCCCTGCGCTTCGGCTGCCGGGTGCTTGACCGGTTCTTGGATCTCGCATGAGCCGGGCCCGCGAGATCCTGAACGAGGTCTTCGGCTACCCAGATTTTCGGGGCCAGCAGGAGGCCATCATCGAGCACGTGTGCGCCGGTGGGGACGCCGTGGTGCTCATGCCCACCGGCGGCGGCAAGTCCTTGTGCTACCAAATCCCGTCCCTTGTGAGAGATGGCACCGGCATAGTGGTTTCCCCGCTGATCGCGCTCATGCAAGATCAGGTCGACGGCGTGCGCGAGTACGGCGTAAGGGCGGCCTATCTCAACTCGAGTTTGAGTCGGGAGCAGCAGCTTGATGTCGAGCGGGCCTATGTGGCCGGTCAGCTCGATTTGCTCTACGTCGCCCCTGAGCGGTTGCTCACTTCCGGCTGCCTGGATCTGATCGCCCGCGGAAAACCGGCACTGTTTGCCATCGACGAGGCGCACTGCGTATCGCAGTGGGGCCACGACTTCCGGCCCGACTACCTGGGCCTGCATGTGCTGGGCGAGCGCTGGCCGAGTGTTCCGCGCATGGCGCTAACGGCCACCGCGACCACAGCCACCCACAAGGAAATCCGCGAGCGGCTAGGCCTGGAAAACGCCGCCGACTTCGTTTCCTCCTTCGACCGGCCCAACATCTGTTACCGCATCGAGCCGAAGAAAGCCATAGCCAAGCAGCTGATCGATTTCATCAAGGGAGAACACCTGGGCCAGGCCGGAATCGTCTACGCGATCTCCAGGGCGAAGACCGAGCAGCTTGCCGAAGCGCTCACCGAGGCGGGCATCACGGCGCTGGCCTACCACGCAGGCATGTCCTCCGAAGACCGAAGAGCCGTTCAGCAGCGCTTCTTGCGCGAGGACGGGCTGGTAGTGGTGGCGACCATCGCCTTCGGGATGGGCATTGACAAGCCCGATGTGCGTTTCGTCGCCCACGCCGATCTGCCCAAGTCGGTGGAGGGTTACTACCAGGAGACGGGCCGCGCGGGGCGTGACGGCGAACCCGCCGAGGCCTGGATGGCATACGGCCTCGAAGACGTGGTGAAGCAGCGCATGTTCATCCAAAGCTCCGACGGTTCGGCTCACCACAAGCAACAGCAAAGCCGACTGCTCGACGCCATGCTCGCCCTGTGCGAAACCCCCAACTGCCGACGGGTGAACTTACTGGCCTACTTCGGCGAAAGCTCTGCCCCGTGCGGCAACTGCGATAACTGCCTTACGCCTCCCGAAACCTGGGATGCGACCATCCCGGCGCAAAAATTGCTTTCCACGGTTCTGCGTTTGGCTAGAGAGCGAGGCCAGGCGTTTGGCGCGGGCCAGATCGTCGACATCTTGCGAGGCAAAGAGACCGAGAAGGTGAAGCGCTGGCACCACGAAACGCTTAGCACCTTCGGCATTGGTGCCGATCTATCGGATAGCGAGTGGAGATCGCTGGCCCGGGCGCTGCTGGCACGCCAAGAGCTCAGCGTCGGCGAGCACAACGCCTTCAACCTCGGGCCGAACGCCTCACCCGTGCTCAGGGGCGAAACCCAGGTGATGCTGCGAAAGGACGCGGGAAAGAAGAAGGCCCGCACGACGCGAACCAACGCGGCAACACATTCCTCGAAACCGCAGCCCGAGCCCACAGGCCCCGAAGAAGAGCTCTTCCAGAGGCTGCGCGAGTGGAGGGCAGGGGTCGCCAAAGAAAAGGGCATCCCCGCGTACATGGTCTTTCACGACACCACCTTGCGGCAGTTCGCACACACCCGCCCAAGAACAGAAACCGAGCTAGCCCAGATCTCCGGAGTGGGGGGCGCCAAGCTCCAGGCCTACGGCCAGGACGTGCTGGCCGTGTTGGCCGAGAGTTAGCACCCGGCCAACACGAAGGCGCTACGGACAGATGTTCCCGCCGGCCTTGGTCAGCTCATACCATTCGCGCTTGGTCAGGGAAATGTCCGAACCCTTGGAGGCTGCGGCAACCCGGGCAGGGGTGGTCGTTCCCAGCACCACCTGGAAGGCCCCGGGGTGGCGGGTGATCCAAGCGGTAGCGATGGCGATCGGTTCGACGCCGTACTTGGCGGCCAGCCGATCCAGGACGTCGTTCAGTTCGGGATTGCGCTCGCGGTCGCCCAGGAAGGTACCGTCGAAGAAGCCGTGCTGGAACGGCGACCACGCCTGGATGGTGATGCCGTTCAATCGGCTGTATTCGACGATCCCGCCCCCGTCGCGCGTGATGGATTGCTCCAGCCCGAGCATGTTCGTCGCCAACCCCTGGCCCAGGATCGGTGCGTGGGTGATGGACAGCTGCAGCTGGTTAACGATTAGAGGTTGTTCAACCGCCGTCTTCAGCAAGTCGATCTGCCGCGGGGTTTGGTTAGAAACACCGAAGTGCCGCACCTTACCGGCCGCTTCCAGCGCCGAGAAGGCCTTGGCGACTTCCTCGGGCTCGACTAGGGCGTCGGGGCGGTGCAGCAACAGGATGTCGATGTAGTCGGTCTTCAGCGCCTTCAGCGAGCCCTCGACGGCCTCGATCAGGTGTTCGGCGGAAAAGTCGAAGTACTGCCAGCCTTCGCCGGACCAGACGATCCCGGCCTTGGTCTGGAGCACCACCTGCTCGCGTTGGGAGGAAGACCAGCCCAGGGCGTCGGCGAAGCGGCTCTCGCACTGATGATAGTCGGAGCCATAGACGTCGGCGTGGTCGAAGAAATTGATGCCGGAATCCAAGGCCGTCGAAACCAGCTCGCGGATCTCGGCATCGGATTTGTCGCGGATGCGCATCATCCCGGCGATGACGTTTGATACCTGCAAATCGGTGCTTGGCAAGGTGATATGGTGCATTCTTGCTCCTTAGGAGTTGATCATTGGCCAGTCTATGGCAGCGTGGCAGGCAATGGAACCGAATCCGAGCAACCGCCAATTTCATCCGTTAGCGAATCGTTATCGTTTCTTGCCGCAAATCCGCGTCAACTCCCGCTAGGCTCTGCGCATGTAAAGGTTTACACAACCTGAACCATCCAACGGGGGCACAAAGCAGCGCTCCCTCTAGGAAAGGAAAGCCATGAAGAAATTGGCAGTTGCATTTCTAGGTGCGGCAGTTGCCATCTCGCTGGCGGCCTGTTCGGTGGAAACCGGCCAGTCAACGCCCGCAACAGATTCCAGCACGAGCGCCGAAGGCGGCAAGGTCATCTACGTTCTCGGGCCGACCCCCGACCACGGTTGGACGGCCCAGGCTGGCACATTCGCATCCAAGCGGGTCGACGAGATCAATGCTGAGGGCCGCTATAAGGCCGAGTACAAGGCCTCCTCCTCAGGGGACGAGGAGAACGACATCGTCACGCAGATCATCGCCAACAACGATGCCGCGGGCGTGGTCTTCTTCGCCCTCGACGACTCGGCCAAGTCCGGTGCCGAGGCGCTGATCGAAGCCGGCATCCCGTTCATGTTCTTCGACCGCATCATCGAAGGCCCGGACGCCTCGGCAGTGCTGAACTACTCCGGTGACAACTGGGCTGTGGGCGCGGGCATCGCCTACTGGTTGCAGAAGAACGGCATGAAGCCCGGAGACACCCTGGTCGAGTTCATCGGCGACAACGGAACCGTTTCCGGCCGCCGCGACGAAGGGTTCAAGAACTTCTTGACCGGCGGCGACGCCTCCAAGGGCGGGGAGTACTCCGATAAGCTCACCGGCGAAACCTATAAGACGAGCGAAGCCTGGACCTCGGATCAGGTCGACAAGCTGATGGGTCAGTACAAGGTCGTCTGCGACTGGTCCGCTGACAAAGCCCAGGACTATCTCGACCAGCAGCTGGCCGACATCATCAAGGATGCCAAGGGCAACGGCGGCAACCTGTACGTCTACTCGATGGACGACGAGATGACCTTCGGGTTCCTGAACCTGATCGAGTCCAACTCCATCGACGATTCGGCCAAGGCCGATCTCGAGAAGCTCAACGTCTACGTCTCCGCCATCGGCGGGATGCAGGAGCTATACGACGTCATGCTCGGCTCGTCCAAGCAGTCACCGACCGCCGAGAAGTACTTCGACGGCCTGATGAGCGTCTACTTCAACCCGGCCATGATGACCTCGGCTATCGATTACATGGTGCAGTACCTCGACGGCTCCGGCTGGACCTATGAGACCGGCGCCGGCGAATACGAGCCCGTGTTCATCGTCGACAAGTCCAATGCGGCTGACGTGGAAGGCTTCACCGGCCACTAGGTATACCAAGCGCGTGGCCGCTCCATGCGGCCACGCGCACCTGGATCGAGGGGAACCAATGAACATCCTGGAAATGCGCGGCATCGACAAGTCCTTTACCGGCAACCTCGTGCTGCGCGGCGTCGACTTCAGCGTAGAGACGGGCCAAATCCATGCGCTGCTGGGCGAGAACGGCGCTGGCAAATCGACACTGCTCAACATCCTCGCCGGGGTGCTGCCCGCCGACTCCGGGGAAATCATGTTCGACGGCCGCGCTTACCCAAACCCGTCGATTCAGCTCATGGAAAAGGCGGGCATCGCGTTCGTGCACCAGGAACTGAACGTGGTCAACGACCTCACCGTCAGCGAGAACATCTTCTTCAACCGGGAGCTGACCCACCCCTTCGGTTTTCTGAAGACCAAGGAGATGCTCGCCCAAACCCGCGAGCTCTTCGACACCCTGGACGTCGACATCGACCCGAAGGCCAAGGTCTCCGGGCTGAAGACGAGCGAGAAACAGCTCCTCGAAATCTGCCGGGCCCTCCACACCCAGGCCAAGCTCATGATCCTCGATGAGCCGACGACCGCGCTTGGCAACGACGAGATCGACCACCTCTTCGCCATCCTCAAGAAACTAAAGGACGACGGCAAGTCCTTCATTTTCGTCTCCCACAAGATCCCCGAAGTCTTCGCCCTAACCGACGCCTACACCGTCCTGCGCAACGGCCGGTTGATCTCCACCGGCATTACTAAGGACGCCACCCCCACATCCATCACCAAGGACATGGTCGGCGAGAAATTCGCCGACGAAGATCTCTACGAACCGCGACCGCTCGGCCAGGCCCTGCTCGAAGTGGATAACCTCAGCGGCCCCGGCTTCAGCAACGTCTCCTTGAGCGTGCGCAAGGGCGAAGTCGTAGCGCTCACCGGCCTCGCCGGTTCCGGGGCGTCCGAGCTGATGCAGGCCATGTTCGGAGCGATTGCCATAACAGGCGGCGAGGTGCGCATCGGCGGCAAGCGGGTATCGGGCCAAATCCCGAGCTTCATGAGACGCCACATCGCGATGCTGCCCTCCAACCGCAAGGAAAACTCCGTCATCCCAGACCAAAGCGTGCTCGAAAACGAGTACCTCGCCCAGCACGCGATCTCCACGGGCCGCCAGCTGATCTCCAAGAAGAAGGAAACGGCCCGCTACGGCGAGTTCGCCCAGGCGCTCGACATCAAGGCCCAATCGCCCGACGATGCCGTTGTCTCGCTCTCGGGCGGCAACCAACAGAAGGTCTTCCTCGCCCGCTGGCTCAATATCGACGCCGAGGTGCTGCTGCTGGACAACCCGACCCAGGGCGTCGACGTGGGGGCAAAGGAAGAGATCTACCGCCTTATCCTGAAGCTTGCCGAAGAAGGCAAGACGATCATCATCAACACCCTGGAGATACCCGAAATCCAGAAGGTTTGCGACCGCTGCGTTGTGCTGTACGCAGGCGAGGTCGTCGCAACCTTCGAACACGAGAAGATCAACGAGCATGACGTGATGCTCTATTCGACCAATGCGATTAACGTTGTGGAGGACTGATGGCTGAGAACAAAACCAACTGGCTGGGCACAAGCGTAAAGAACCACTCGTACGTGCTGGTGTTCCTGCTGATCTTGGTGGTGTACGGCATCACCATTTCGCTGACCGGCAAGCAATTCTCCGTGGGTCACGTCTCCTCGATCCTGAGCGCCCAGAACACCGTGATCGTTGGCTCGATGGCTATCGGCATGGCGCTGGTCATTATCACCGGACAGATCGACCTGTCGGTCGGCTCGGCGCTGGTGCTCACCTCGGGCGTGACCGCCTGCGTGTTCAACATGACCGGGAACCCGCTGCTTACCTTGCTCTCCGCCCTGGCCTGCGGAGCACTGCTAGGAGCGTTCAACGGAGTGCTCGCCGCCTACGCCAACATTCCTCCGTTCATCGTGACGCTGGGAACGATGTTGATCTACCGCTCGCTGGCGCTGTGGGCGGTGCGCGAGATCCCGCAGGAAATCACCGGCTCGGGTTCCAGCCAGTTCGCCCTGTCGCGCGACCAAGAGGCCTACGAGGCGATGCGCAATGTCTTCGGCACCGGCTCGATCAAAATCCTCGGCTTCCCGATCTCCTTCACCACCATCTTGTTCGTGCTGCTCATCGCCTTGTTCGTGGTGATCTGCCAGAAGACGAAGTACGGCAAGGCCGTCTACGCGGTCGGCTCGAACGCCAAGGCTGCCGGGCTGGCCGGAATCCGGGTCAAGCGCATCCAGGCCTCGGTGTTTATCGTCACGGGCCTGCTGGTGGGTATCGCTTCCTTCATCCAGGTGTGCAAGATCGGCAACATCACCCCGGCGTCGTCCGGCCGTTCGTTCGAGATGTACGCCATCGCGGCGGTCGTGCTGGGAGGTATCGCCATGGCCGGCGGCCGCGGCAACATGCTGGGCGTGCTGTTCGGCGCGCTTTCCTATACCGCGATCGACATCATCATCGTCTCTATCCCGGCGCTTTCCGTCGACATCCAGGACACCTTCCAGGGGCTGGTGCTGATCCTGGTCATCCTCATGCAATCCGCCGGGCCGATCCTGAGGCAGAAATTCGCCCGCCTGCCGAGGGTTGCCGTGAGGGCTGATTGATGGCCACCATCGGGGACGTAGCCGAGCTGGCCGGGGTGTCGATTGCCACGGTATCGCGGGTGGTGAACGCGCGCGGACGGGTGCTTGACGCCACCCGCGAACGGGTACTGCGGGCCGTCGCCGAACTCGACTACCACCCCAACCGGGCGGCACAGCACCTGCGCTCGGGAATGACCGGAATCGTGTTGATCCTCACCCCCAACATGACCAACCCGTATTACGCCTCAATCCTGACCGGGATTGGCGACACGGCGACGGCCCGCGGATACTCGGCTTTCACCTGCATCACCGACGAGGACGCCGCCCGCGCCCGCGATGCGCTGGAGATGCTGAAACACCAGCGCGCCGACGGGGCGATCATGCTGTGCTCAAACGGCGATCCTTCGCTGGCCAGCGATTTCGCCGCCAGCTATCCGGTAATCGAGTGTTCCGAACACGAACCGGACACGGACGTCACCCACGTGTCGATAGACAATTACCAAGCCGCGTTGGACGTCATGGAACATCTAGCTGATCTCGGGCACGAGCGCATCGGGCATATCTCGGCGGCCAACCCCTACCTGTCGACGGCCGAGCGCCTGCGCGGCTACCGCGATGCGCTGAAGGCGCGCGGGATTCGCTATCGCGCGCAATACGTAGAACAAGGCTCTGCCGATTATTCCTTCGCCTCGGGGAAGGCGGCGGCGGGCAGATTGCTGGCCCTTCCTGAGCCCCCGACGGCCCTGTTCTGCATCTCGGACACCCTCGCGATGGGGGCGGAGGTGGCCGCCCTGGAGCGCGGACTTCGCGTCCCGGCAGATGTGTCCGTCACCGGCTTCGACGACGTTCAGGCCACGATGCTGCACCCGTATTTGACCTCCCTGTCACAGCCGTGCCACAAGCTCGGCAGCACCTCGATGGAGGTCTTGTTGGAGCTGATCGGCGGGGAACACCCGGAAAAGGAAATCGTGCTCAGCCATCGCCTGGTGGTGCGCGAATCCACCGCCCCAAACCAGAAAGGAACAAAATGAGAGTTGGAATCATCGGCTGCGGGAAGATCGCCCAGATCAGGCACATCCCCGAGTACGCCGAAAACCCGAACGCCGAGCTGGCCGCCTTCTTTGACCTCAACTCTGAGCGCGCTTCGGAAGTGGCCAGGCCCTTCGGCGGGCGGGTTTTCGATTCTTGGCAAGATCTGGTTTCTTCGGATGTGGACGCGGTGAGCGTGTGTACCGCGAACGTCTCCCACGCGGAGATCGCCATCGGGGCGCTGCGAGCCGGCAAGCACGTCTTGTTGGAAAAGCCCATGGCCACCACCGCCGAAGAATGCGAGGCGATCTTGGCAGCCGAGCGCACCTCGGGCAAGCTTCTGATGATTGATCTGAACCAGCGCTTCACCTCGGCCCACAAGCTCGCGCGCGAGCTGCTGGCCAGCGGTGAGATCGGCGAGCTGATCACATTTCGCACCATGTTCGGTCACGGCGGGCCGGAGATTTGGAGCGTCGATCCCGGGGCGTCGACCTGGTTCTTCGACCCGAAGTTCACAACGCTGGGAGCCATGGGCGACCTGGGCGTGCACAAGACCGACATCATCCACTTCCTGACCGGGCAGCGCATCGTGGAGGCGACAGGAAAGGTGGCGACCTTGGAAAAGCGCGGCCCGGACGGCGAGCTGATCGGCGTCGACGACAACGCCTGGGCCATCTACAAGCTGGCGGGCGGGCAGGTGGGCACGATGAACGCCTCTTGGAGCCACCACGGCAAGGAAGACAACTCGACGGTGCTGTACGGCTCGAAGGGGATCATCTTCATCTACTGCGACCCCGACAACCAGGTAGTGGTGGAAAAGCCCGGGGCCACGGCCAGAAAGTTCCAGGTCGAACCGATCCAAACCAATGACAACCAGACCAAATCGGGGGCGATCGACGCCTTCGTCGAGGCAGTGCTGACATCCGGGCAGTCCCCCATCTCAGGAGAAGAGGCCTTCGCGTCCATGCGCGCAGTGTTCGCCGCCCTCGAATCGAGCCGCATCGGGGCTCCCGTGGAAATTCCAGAAAACATGTGAGGAGAAATATGAAAATCGGATTTGTGAGCGCGCTGCTCGACGAAACAGATCTAGAAGATTGCCTGGCCGCCGCCGCGTCCCTGGGCTATTCCTATATCGAAGCGGCCTCCTGGCCCGCCGGAGGCTCCGAGCGGCGTTACGCGGGCACGTCCCACGTCAATGCCGACGACTACAGCCAGGTCGCCGAAATCTGCGCACGCACCCAGGTGGGCATCTCATCGTTGGGGTTCTACCCGAATCCCTTGGGGCCGGACGGAAAACAAGCGATCGCCCACCTGCACAAGCTCATCGACGCCTCCGCGGCCCTCGGCATCGGTATGGTGACCACGTTCATCGGCAGGGATCAGCACAAGAGCGTGGAAGAGAACTTGGTGCTCGCCGGGAAGGTTTGGCCCGAGATCATCGCCCACGCCGAGGAAGCGGGCGTACGCATCGGCATCGAGAACTGCCCGATGCTCTTCGATTCGGGGCAGTGGCCGGGCGGTCAAAACCTGTTCACCACCCCGGCGATCTGGCGCGAGGTATTCGCAATGCTGGATTCGGACAATCTGGGCATCAACTACGACCCCAGCCACTTCGTCTGGCAGCAAATCGATCCGATCAAGCCCCTGTACGAGTTTGCCGACAAGCTGTTCCACGTCCACATCAAGGACATTCACGTAGATCCCTACAAGCTCGACGATGTCGGTGTGATGGCCTACCCACTGCAGTACATGTCGCCGAAGCTGCCCGGTCACGGCGATCTCGACTGGGGGGCGTTCATCTCCGCCCTGGACGATGTGGGCTACGCGGGCCCGATCTGCGTAGAGGTAGAAGACAGGGCCTACGAGACGAGCCTGGAGCGGAAGCTGGAATCGCTGGCACTGAGCTTGAGGTATTTGAGCCAGTTCATGGCGTGAGGCTAGAGGCCTTCATTCGAATAGCTTGGAAAAGGCTTGCCAGTAGGGAATCCACGGGGCCAAGTGATGGAGTCCGTATGGCGCCCACCAGAGCGGTGGCGAAGTCGCCGCGGCTGGTGGGCGATAACGGACTCGAACCGTTGACCCCCTCCTTGTAAGGGAGGTGCTCTAACCAACTGAGCTAATCGCCCGCAACGGCAGCCAAGTATAGCGCCTTAGCGGCGTGCGCCTTTCGGCCTCACTAGCTTATGGGCTTGCCAGGTGGGACTGACCTTCACCGTGGAGGTCTGCGACAGCCCTGCGGTGAGCGCGGCCTCGGCGATGTCGGCGGCGTCCACGAACCCTGGTTGGCCGACCTTCGGGGTGAGCAGCCACACCGTGCCGCGTTCGGCCAGGTCGGTGAGGGCGTCCACCAGGCCGTCTGCCAGGTCGCCGTCGTCTTCTCGCCACCACAGGAGCACCGCGTCGACGGCCTCCACGGCTTCGTAGATGAGGTCGTCTTCAATGGCGTCCATCACCGAATCACGCAGGGCCTCGTCGGCGTCCTCGTCCCATCCGAGTTCCTGCACCTGTTGCCCGGGAGTGAATCCCATGACCTTGGCCACTTCGGCACCAGTCACGTCGGCACTCAAAGCATCCTCACTTTCATAGAGCTAGGCAGAAAACTACCGCAAGCCAGCCCCGGGCTCAAAAGATTCCGCGCTTTTGGCCGCGGGCCTGGGCCCGAAGATGGCCTGGCCGACACGTACGCACGTCGAGCCGTGTTCGATGGCCAGCTCGAAATCGCCGGACATGCCCATGGAAAGCTCGTCGAAGCTTCCAGGAGCTGAGCCGGAGCGCAGCGAATCCTGCACCTCAACCATTCGTTTGAAACAATCGGCGACCTCTTCGCGGTTGGGCGAGTTCACGGCGACCGTCATCAAGCCTTTGACGTTCAAGCTGGGGAAGGCCGCCAGCTGTTCGGCCAACTGCAGGGCCTGATCAGGTGCGATGCCGGACTTTTGCGGCTCTGCAGAGGAGTTCACCTGAATGAGGACGTCCAGCGTCCGTCCCAGCGCCTCCAAGCGTTTGTGCAGCGCCTGGGCCACCTCAACCGAATCCAGGGCCTGGAACTCGCTGGCCACCTCGGCCACGTACTTGGCCTTGTTGGTCTGCAGATGCCCGATGATCACCCAGGAGATGTCGGTGTCGGCCAGCTCCCTGGCCTTGTCGCGCGCCTCCTGGGCCCGGTTTTCCCCGAATTCTTTGAGCCCGAACGAGCGCGCGCGCAGGATTTCCTTTACCGTGCGGGTCTTGGATACGGGTAGCAGACGCACGCTTTGGGGATCGCGCCCGGCGCGCGCGCAGGCGGCCTCGATGCGCGAGCGAACAGCGGTGAGGTTGGCGGCTATCGGATTCACTTCATCCTTCCTTGAAGCACCAATCTTAGGGCCAGCGGGCCGCCAGCGAGCCCAAGGCCAAGGCTGCGAGAAACGCGAAGATCAGGGCGAAACCGGCGAACTGCTCGGTGATCTCCTGCTGCTCCTTGGTATAGCCGACCACCTCGGCGATGTTCTTGTACACCTCACGCAGCTCGCCTGCGGATTCGGCCTCGAACTTCTTGCCGCCGGAGAGCCGGGCAATCTCGGACAGCTCGTAGTGGTCGACCGGGGAGGGATCGCAGGAATCGCCGATCTGTACGCAGCCGTCGGGCGTGCCGAAAGCGATGGTGTAGATGGGATATCCCTGCTCCTTGGCATCTTTGGCCGCGGGCGCGGATTTCCTGCCGATGTTCGTCGACCCGTCGGAGAGCAGCACGATCACGCCGGGAGCTTTCTCATCGGGATGATCTGGGTCGGGCGGGGCCAGCTTCATGGCCTTGAGCGATTCGTAGATCCCCTCACCGATGGCGGTGTAGGCGCTGAGCTGGACGTTGTCGATGGCATCGGAAACTAGCGCCCTGTCGGTGGTCGGCGGCACGTCGAGGCGTGCGGCACCAGAGAAGGTCACCAGCGCCACGTTGAAGGTGGACGGAACCATGTTCAAGAACTCTTTGGCCGACGCCTGCGCTGCGGTAATCCGGTCGGGCTCGATGTCCTTGGCCTGCATGGAGATGGACACGTCGATGGCGAGCACCACCGTCGCGCGCTGACGCGGAACCTCAACTTCACCGGCGGGCTCGGCATAGGCGATGGTCAGCATCCCGAGCGAGAGCAGGGCCAGCCCCACCGCCAGGTGGCGTTTCCAGGCCTGCTGTTTGGGCAAGATCTTCTCCAGCTTGGAGGGCTCCTGCGGCCCGCGCTTGGCCCGCCTCCAGGCCAGGATTCCGGCATAGAGCAGCAGCAGCGCCGGGATCAGGGCCAGCCACCACAGCCTTTGCGGGTATAGGACGTCGAACATCATGGCCACCTTGCTGCTAACGAAACGGCCGCCAGCGCCGCAACCACGGCGAAGGCCAGGCCGTAGCCCGCCCACTGGGCGGTCACCTCTTTCTCGACCGGCACCTGACCGACCTGTGAGGAGATCGACTCGTAGATTCGGTTGATCTGGTCGGCGTCTTGCGCCGTGTAAAGCTTTCCGCCGGTGATCGAAGAAATCTCCCCCAGCAGTGCCGTGTCCGGGGGTACAGGGTTGCGCTGGCCCTCGAAGTCGACATAGCCGGTGTCGGTGCCGTAGGCCACCGAGTAGATGGGCCAGTGTTTCGTCGCGCACTCTTGTGCGGCCAGCTTCGGGGAGTATCCCCAGTTATCGCCGCCGTCGCTCATCAGCACGATGGCCCCAGGGGCGTTGGATTCGTCATCGCCCTTGGGTGCCCGGCCCAGCTCGTCCATGGCCAGGCGGATGCCCTCGCCGATGGCCGTCGAGTCTTCGTAGTCGAGCGAGTTGATGGCGGTGGTGACCATGGTGCGGTCGGTGGTTGGGGGAACTAGGCCGTCGGCGCTCAACGCCAGCGAAACCACGGAGACGTTGTATTGCTTGGGCAGCTCGTCGAGGAATGACAGCGCCGCGGCCTTGGCGGCGTCCAGCCTTGTGGGGGCTATATCCGTTGCTGACATCGAGCGCGAGACGTCAATGAGCAGCACGATGGTCGCCCGCTCCCTGGGGGCCATCTCGGTACCTATCGGCCTGGCCCAGGCGATCGAGAGTGCGCCGAGCGAAAGCAAGGACAGGGCGAGGGCTAGGTGGCGGCGCCACTGGGATTGCTTCGGCATCACCTGCGCCACCAGCGTGGTGTTGGTGTAGCGCATCCCGGTCTTCTTCTTGCGCTTGAGCGCCCAGATGTAGGCGGCGATGACGAGCGGGATGAGCAGCAGGATCAGCAGCCGCCACGGATCCATGAACTCTAGGCCGAAGATCACTTGCTCACCCCCTGGGGCGGGGTGTGCAGCATCCCGGCGGTTTGCCGATATGCGATGACGAAGCGTGCGATGTCTTCTACCCAGTCGCGGTCGGTGCGCAGCTGGATGTGGGCGGCCCCCGCGCGGCGCAAGGCCACGCGGATGCGCTCGCGTTGGGCGGCGGAGGCGGCGTCCAGGCGCTTGCGGGCGGCCGGATCGGAGGTGTTCACGTAGCGCTCGAAATCGCTCTCCGGATCACGCATGAGCAGATCGCCGACATCGGCGAAGACCAGCTCGTGGCGATCAACCACCTCGACGGCCAACACCTGGTTGCGCACGGACATGCGGCGTATTGGGCGCTCCCAATCAGGCGGGATGTCGGGGTCGAGCTCGTAGTCACCCGTGGTCAGGAAGTCGGAGACGATCAGGCGCAGGCCGCGACGGCGTTCCATGTTGTTGAGCTTGTTGATGCCCTCGGCCAGCGAGTAGGGGCCCTTGGAATGGTCGGGCACGATCGGTTCGGTCAGCATTCGGCGCAGCAGGCCGTACAGGGCCGTCCTGCCCGAGCGGGCGGGCAGACGTTTGAGCTCGTCGGGGCGCATTATCACGCCGCCGAAACGGTCGCCCATCTTCGCCGAGAGGAATCCGATGGTGGCCACTGCGGCGATGCCGAGATCGCGTTTGGTGACCCCTTCCGTCCCCCAGTTCATCGACGGGGTGACGTCCAGCAGCGCCCACGTCTCCAGTTCGCGGTCGGCGATGGTATCGCGCACATGCGGGACGGTCGTGCGCGCGGTCACCGCCCAGTCCATCTTGCGCACGTCGTCCTGCCCGGGTACGTAGACGCGGGCGTCGTTGGATTCGGTGCCGGGCCCGGGCAGCAGCCCCTGGTGATCGCCGTGCAGGAAGCCTTCCAGACGGCGCACGATCGTCAGCTCCAGCCTTCTCAGGGCCGCTTCGGGGGCGAGCTGGTTGAGCGGCAGGGTGGGGGCCGTCGGCTCGTGCAGGACAGAGTCGATCGCCCCAGCCGCCGCGCTGGGGGCAGTGAACGAGACTTTGGCCACCGGCTAGTTCCAAACTGGAGTGGGCGGCGGAACCATGGCCAAGATCCGCTCGATCACCTGCACCGGGTTGATGTTGTCGGCCACGGCGTCGAAGCCCAGCACGATGCGGTGGGCCATCACATCGCGTGCGACGGCCTGCACATCGGTAGGAAGCACGTAGTCGCGCCCGTGGATGAGCGCCAAAGCGCGGGAGGCGGCCACCAGGCCGAGGGTGGCGCGCGGCGAGCAGCCGACCTGGATCACCGGCTGGAGATCGGGCATCCCGAACTCTTCCGGGGTTCGGGTGGCGAGCACCAGGCGCACGATGTAGTCCTCGACCAGGTTGTGCACGAACACCTGGGTGGCCTCTTCCTGGAGCTTCAAGATCAGCTCGGGGTTGAGCACCGGCTCGGCCGTCGGCGGACGCACCGACATGCGCCGAAGGATTTCCAGCTCCTCGTTGCCCTTCGGGTAGGGCACGTCGACCTTGAGCAAGAAGCGGTCGCGCTGGGCCTCGGGCAGCGGGTAGACGCCCTCGGATTCGATGGGGTTCTGGGTGGCGATCACGATGAAGGGCTCGGGCAGCTTGAAGGTCTTGCCGCCGATGGAGACCTGGCCTTCGGCCATGAGCTCCAGCATCGCCGACTGCACTTTGGCCGGGGCACGGTTGATCTCGTCGGCAAGCACGAAGTTGACGAACACCGGGCCGAGGCTCGTTTCGAATTTCTCCGAACGTGCCGAGTAGATCTGCGTTCCCACGATGTCCGACGGAACGAGGTCGGGCGTGAACTGGATTCTTGCGAAAGACCCGCCCACAACCGTCGAGAATGAGCGCACGGCCAGGGTTTTTGCGACCCCGGGAACGCCTTCGAGCAGGCAGTGGCCCTTGGCCAGCAGCGCGACCATCAGCTGCTCGACCATGTGCTCCTGGCCGACGATCACGCGCTGCACCTGCGAGATGGCCTGGCCCAGCAACTTGGCGGCCTCGCGCTTGGGCTGCGGAGGCTGGGCAGGTGGCTGGGGTCTGGGTTGCGCCTGCTGTGGGGGTTGCGCCTGCTGTGGGGGTTGGGCCTGCGGACGGGGCTGCGCG
>JAISTE010000019.1 GCA_031272825.1 Propionibacteriaceae bacterium
CTGCGTGACGCCGGGCTCGCCGCCGGAAAGAAGCTGCCGAAGGACAACCCCATCCAGCGCTACAAAGGCCTGGGCGAGATGAACCCCGAGGATCTGTGGGAGACCACCATGAACCCCGAAAAGCGCACCCTGGTGCAGGTCACCTTGGAAAACGCCGCCGCCGCCGACGAGATGTTCACCCTCTTGCTCGGCGACGAGGTAGAGCCCAGGCGCGCGTTCATCAAGCGCAACGCAAAAGACGTCCGTTTCTTGGACATTTAGTAGGAGGATCGGATGAGCGAAAACACACCTGAAGAGCTGGAGAACGCGGAGATTCAGACCGGGCCGGATCAGGCCACCCAGCTGGCCCCGATGGAGGCCAAGATTGAGCCGGCCGACCTGAACGAGGAGCTGCAGCGCTCCTACCTGGACTACGCCATGAGCGTCATCGTCGGGCGCGCGCTGCCCGATGTGCGCGACGGCATGAAGCCGGTACACCGGCGCGTCGTCTACGCCATGTACGACGGCGGCTACCGCCCCGACCGCGGCTGGAACAAGTGCTCGCGCGTCGTCGGCGAGGTCATGGGCCGCTTCCACCCGCACGGCGACGCCTCCATCTACGACACGCTCGTGCGCCTGGCCCAGAAATGGGTTATGCGCGCCCCGCTGGTCGCCGGACAGGGCAACTTCGGCTCGGCGGGCAACGACCCGGCTGCTGCCATGCGTTACACCGAATGCAAAATGGCCCCGCTGGCGATGGAGATGGTCCGCGACATCCACGAGGACACCGTCGACTTCGAGCCCAACTACGACAACAAGGAACAAGAACCTACAGTTCTTCCGTCGCGCTTCCCGAACCTGCTTGTCAACGGCTCTTCGGGCATCGCGGTCGGCATGGCGACCAACATCCCGCCGCACAACCTGCGCGAGGTTGCCGACGCCGTCCAGTGGCTGCTGGCCAACCCCGAGGCCACCAAGGAAGAGCAGCTGGAGGCCTGCATGGAACGGGTCAAGGGCCCCGACTTCCCCACAGGCGCGCAGATCGTTGGGCGCAAGGGCATCGTCGACGCCTATCGCACCGGCCGCGGTTCGATCACCATGCGCGCGGTCGTCAACATTGAAGAGGACAAGCGCGGGCGTACCTCGCTGGTTGCCACCGAGCTGCCCTACATGTGCAACCCCGACCGGCTCGCCGAGAGGATCGCCGACCTAGTCAACGACGGAAAAATTAAGGGAATCTCCAACATTCAGGATGATTCCTCCTCGCGTACCGGCCAGCGCCTGGTCATCCAGCTCAAGCGCGACGCCCAACCCAAGGTCGTCCTCAACAACCTGTACAAGCACACCGACCTGCAGACCACCTTCGGCTGCAACATGCTGGCCCTGGTCGACGGCGTGCCGCTGACCCTGAAGCTCGACCAGTTCATCCGCTACTGGGTGCGCCACCAGATCCAGGTCATCCAGCGCCGCACCGACTACCGCCGCCGTGAGGCCGAGAAGCGCGCCCACCTGGACCGCGGCCTCGTCAAGGCGCTGAACATGCTCGACGAGACGATCAAGGCCATCCGCGAATCCCGCGATGCCCAAGAGGCGACGGACAAGCTCAAGGCCCTGCTCGACATCGACGATGTGCAAGCCAAGTTCATCTTGGACACCCAGCTGCGCCGTCTGACGGCCATGGACATCGAGGCGATCAGGAAGCGCCTGGAAGAGCTCGAGGCTCTGATCGCGGATCTGGAAGACATCTTGGCCAAGCCCGAGCGCCAGCGTCAGATCGTCTCCACGGAACTGCAGGAGATCGTCGATAAGTACGGCGACGACCGTCGTACTGAAATCGTGCGCGGCGAGGGATCGCTGGAGGACGAGGATCTCATCCCCGACGAGGAGATGGTCGTCACCATCACCATGGGCGGCTACGCCAAGCGCACCCGCATCGACCAGTACCGCACGCAAAAGCGCGGCGGCAAGGGGGTTAAGGGCGCGAACTTGCGCACCGACGACGAGGTGGAGTTCCTGTTCACCACCGCCAACAAGGACTGGATGCTGTTCTTCACCAACTTCGGGCGGGTCTACCGCTCGAAGGTGTACGAGCTGCCCGAGGGTGCGCGCGACGCCAAGGGCTCGCACCTGGCCGGGCTGCTGTCCTTCCAGCCCGACGAGCGCATCGCCCAAGTGCTGACCCTGCGCACCTACGCCGACGCCAAGTACCTCCTGCTGGCTACGCGAAACGGCCTGGTGAAGAAGACGGCGCTCACCGCCTACGATTCGCCGCTCTCGCGTGGTTTGATCGCGATCAACTTCCGCGAGGAAGACGACCGGCTGATCGGCGCGGCGCTGTGCAACCCCGACGACGACATCCTGCTGATCTCCCGCAAGGGCCAGTCCGTGCGCTTCCACGCCGACGACGAGCAAATCCGTCCGACGGGCCGGGCTACCTCCGGCGTGACCGGCATGAAGTTCCGCGAAGGCGACGAATTGCTGTCTATGTCGGTGATCCCGGCTATGGAAGGGGAAGCGGGGGCTGCCGAATCCTCGGATGTTGTTGAGAGTGAATCTTCGGAATCCGAAGAGCTTTCCTCCGAGTGCGGCCTGTACGTCTTCACCCTGACCGACGGCGGCTACGCCAAGCGCACCCCGATCGACCAGTACCGGGTGCAGTCGCGCGGCGGCATCGGCATCAAGGCCATGAAGCTGTCCGAAGACCGCGGGCACCTGGTCGGCGGCCTGATCGTCACCGACACCGACGAGGTCATCTCGATGAAGGCTTCCGGGCAGATTATCCGTTCGTCCGTCGCCGATGTGGCTCCCAAGGGCCGCGACACGATGGGCGTGAAGTTCGTCTCCGTCGACGACGGCGATTCCGTGATCGCGATCACGCTCTCGCCCGAGGAGGACGGCGAAGAGGAGAACGCGGAGCTGGTTGAGGGCGTCGAGGCTTCTGAGGCTGAAACTGCCGAAGCTGAAACCAGCGAGGCCGAATAATCAACTCTCACTCGTCATCCTGCGCAAGCGAAGCGCAGTCGCAGGATGACGGGTTGGTTGCGTTCGATGACGGTGTTGGCTTGCGCAGGATGACCAGGTTACAAACACCCCGACGCGCCCGGCTCAGCTTTTCTAAGCCCACCCCATCCCAAAGCCTGAGACCGTTCCGAAGGATGATACCCATCAACTTTCGATGATAGGAATCTATTCAACACCCCCATTTTGTTGTATATCTTTCGAGCATGACTGAAGCTGCTGTCCTGGCACGCTGGCAATTTGGCGTGACCACGGTCTACCACTTCTTCTTCGTGCCTATCACGATCTCGATGGCGTTGATCGTGGCGGTACTGCAGACGTTGTGGACGGTGACCGCTAACCCCCGCTACCTGCGGCTTACCAAGTTTTTCGGCAAGCTGTTCTTGATCAACTTCGCCATGGGCGTAGTCACCGGCATCGTGCAGGAATTCCAGTTCGGCCTTTCCTGGTCCGAGTACTCGCGGTTCGTCGGCGACATCTTCGGAGCGCCGCTGGCCATGGAGGCCCTGATCTCGTTCTTCCTCGAATCCACGTTCCTCGGGCTGTGGATTTTCGGCTGGGACAAGCTCAACAAGTACCTCCACCTGGCCACCATCTGGCTGGCCGCGCTCGGCTCCTCGCTCTCGGCCGTCTTCATCTTGATCGCCAACTCCTGGATGCAAAACCCCGTCGGCGCGCACTACAACCCCGTCACCAAGCGCGCGGAGGTCTACGACTTCATGGCCGTGCTGACGAACCCGCTGGCTGCGACCGTCATACCGCACGTGCTGTTCGGGGCGATGATGGTCGGCTCGTCGGTGCTGCTCGGCGTCTGCGGCTGGTGGCTGGCCAAGCTGCGCCGTGAAAACCCGGACGGGCTTTCCGACGCCCAGAAAGCCGACGACAGCGCCTACCGCTTCGGCGTGCGCTTCGGCGCGATCGTAGCCATGCTCGGCTTCATCTTGACGTTCATGGCCGGGCACGAGCAGGGCCAGTTGTTTGTCTCCTTGCAGCCGATGAAGGTTGCCGCGCAGGAGGACGTGTCGATCACCCGCGAAAACCCCCACTTCCCCGGCTTCGCGGTGATCGCCTGGCCGAATGACAAGGGCAATTTCAACACCATCGGGCTGGACATTGAGGGCGAGACGAACAAGATTCTCACCGGCTCGAAGGACGTCTTCTTGTACACCTACGAGGAGCTCGACGAGATGTACTCGCGCGGCGTTCAAGACGTCATCGGCCCCGACGGCCAGGTCATCCAGAAGGCCAGCCCGCTGGCCAAAGAACTCAAGGAGAAGGATCCCGAGCTCTACAACGCGTACCTCAACACCATCACCTCCTCGACCGGATTCGTGCCGAACGTGCTGGCGATCTTCTACTCGTCCCGTCTGATGATGATCTTCGGAGCCGGGGACTTCCTATTCGCGCTGATCGCCCTGATCATGACGCGCAAGAAGCGTTCCCCCAAGTCAAAGGTGATCTGGACGGGGATGATGACCATCACCCCGCTGCTGCCGCTGTTCGCGGCTTCGCTGGGCTGGATCACGACGGAGATGGGACGTCAGGCGTATATCGTGTACGGCGTCCTCCCGACCGGGGCGGCGGTTTCGCCGGGGCTGACGGTTTTCGAGATCGCGACGTCACTCACCATCTTCACCATCATCTACGGCGTGGGCGCGGTGGTCGAAGTGGGGCTGTTCCTCAAGACCGTTCGCTCGGGGCTGCCGGACTTCGCGCCGCCGCAGCTCGCGCACGGCGAGAACCAGCCGATGAGCTTCGCGTACTAGGAGGAACGATGTTGGAACCCACAACTTTGCAAATCGTCTGGTTCGTGCTGATCGGGCTGCTGTGGACGGGCTACCTCGTCCTCGAAGGGTTTGATTACGGCGTGGCCATGCTTGTCCCGTTCCTTTCGCGAAACGAGAAAGAGCGCCGCACGATGATCAACACCATCGGTCCGGTCTGGGACGGCAACGAGGTTTGGCTGCTTACCGCAGGCGGAGCGACGTTCGCCGCCTTCCCCGCCTGGTACGCCACACTCTTTTCGGGTCTGTACCTGCCGCTGTTCTTGATTTTGCTCGGCCTGATCGTGCGCGGCGTCTCGTTCGAGTACCGCGCCCAGCGGCCGGCCACCAAGTGGCGGCACACCTTCGACTGGCTTTCGGCCGGCGGATCGTTCGTGGTGGCGCTGGTGTTCGGCGTTGGCTTTGCGAACTTCGTGATCGGACTGCCGGTCACGGTGGCCCCGACGGCCCTGTCCCAGGCCAACTACATGCTCACCCCGAACCCGTACTTCTTCCAGCTGTTCAGCCCGTTTGCCCTTCTCGGCGGCGTGACGCTCGTGGTTCTGTTCTTGTTCCACGGCTCGATCTACCTGACGCTGAAGACCCGCGGGGAAATTCACGACCGGGCGCTCGGCTTCTCCCGTCGGGTCGGACTCGTGGCGATCATCGCCGGGGCGGTGTTCTTGCTCGCCCAGCACATCTTCTGGCCGGGAACCTCGCCGGTTCTGGGCTGGCTGACGCTGGTCGTCGCCGCTGCTGGGCTGATCGTGGCCTGGTACTTCGTGGGCGGGCGGCTCGCTGGTGCTAAGGCGCAGCACGCGGATGTAGTTGTCCGTCCGGGATATTCCTTCATCGCGACGTCCGTGGCCACCGCCGCGATCGTCGTTGGGATTTTCCTGCGGATGTTCCCCGGGCTGGGCTTCGTGGATGCGGCGAACCCGGCCGCGATCGTCGGCGGCCCGACGGGGCTGAACATCGTCGGCGCGGCCTCCACGGAAGGGACTTTGACGACGATGCTGATTGTGGCCGTCATCACGGTTCCGATCATCTTGGCGTACACGATCTGGGTCTACTGGGTAGTGCGCAAGCCGCTGTCGGTCGACAACATCCCCGGCGAAGGGGAGCTGCCGATCGTCCCGAACGCGGCATAAGGCGTTCCCAGGGGTCGGCTAGTTCTGGGCAGTGCCGACTCGGGCCGGTTCCCTCTCTGACGTCGAGCCAGGGAGGGAACCGGCTTTATGCCCGGGCCCTATTCCGTCCCCGGGCTTGACCCGGGGCGGGGAACCTGCTCAGACCACCCAAAGATGCAGGCACTCTCGAATATCCAACATGATTCCAATCGCGCGTAGGCTAAACCCATGAAGACTAGACGCACAGTGCTGGCGGTGCCCGGTTCGTCGGATCGGTTTATTGCCAAGGCGCGCGAACTCCCCGTGGACGCACTATTTCTAGATTTGGAAGACGCCGTCGCCCCGGCGGCCAAGGCTGAGAGCCGCAAGCGGATCGTCGAGGCGCTGGGGCATGGCTCGTTCAAGGCCCCGCTGCTGACCGTCCGCGTGAACGGGTGGGAATCCCCGTGGACGTACCAGGACGTCATTGAGGTGGTCTCCGGTGCCGGGCTGCGGATCGACGCACTCGTACTGCCGAAAACCCAGGACGCCGATCAGGTGAAAGCCCTCGATCTGCTGCTCACGCAGGTGGAGAAGCAGGTGGGTCTGCACGTGGGGAAGATCGGCATTGAGGTGCAGATCGAGGACGCCAATGGGCTGGTGCACGTGAACGAGATCGCCGCCGCTTCGCCGCGGCTGCAATCGCTTGTGTTCGGGCCGGGAGATTTCATGGCGTCGCTCGGGATGGGGTCGCTGAACGTTGGCGCACAGCCCGACGGCTACCCCGCCGATGCCTTCCATCACGTGTTGATGTCCATCCTCGTCGCCGCCAGGGCCCACGGGTTGCAGGCGATCGACGGCCCATACGTCGCCATCCGGGACGTTTCGGGATTCCGCCAGTCCGCCCGTCTTTCCGCGGCGCTGGGGTACGACGGCAAGTGGGTGCTGCATCCGTCGCAGATTGACGCCGGCAACGAGGTCTATACGCCCAAGAGCGCCGACTTTGAGCGGGCCAAGCGCATCATGGCCGCTTACGAAAAGTCACTGAACGAGGGGGCCTCGGCCAGAGGGGCTATTGTGGTAGACGACGAAATGATCGACGAAGCGGGCGTGAAGCTGTCGGAGGCGATTCTGGCTCGCGGCCGCTCGGCAGGAATGGAGTGAGCATGGCGAGTATGAGCGCATTGTCGGCGGGGGGAAACCTCTTCCGGCTGCAGTTCCCTCAATCGGTGGGGCTGTTCGCAACGTATGAAGAAGCCCAGAAAGTCGTCGACTTCCTGGCCGAGAAGAATTTCCCCGTCGAAAACCTGGCGATCGTGGGCACGGATCTGAAGTCCGTCGAGCGGGTCGTCGGCAAGCGAAACTGGGGAACGGTGCTGCTGTCTGGGCTTTCACAAGGCGTGATGACCGGGCTGATGGTGGCACTGCTGATGTGGGTCGTTTTCCCGACGATGAACTTCCTGGTGATCTTGCTCTACGCGATGGTCATCGGCATCGTGCTGGGGCTGGTGTTCGCCGCCATCTCGCAGCTGGTCGGCAAGAAGCGCGACTTCAACTCGGTTTCGCAGATCGTGGCCGCCCGCTACGAGGTCTTGTGCGAGCATAAGTTCGTCGCCCAGGCCAAGGATCTGATCGCGCAGATTCCGGGCATCCACCAGGCAGAATACGTGCAGCCGAGGCCGCCGTCGTACATCATGCCCGGCCAGCCGAACCCGAACGCGGGCGTCGGAGGGGCACAGCCGGTATTCCTCCCGCCGACCATCCCGAACGTGCAGCCGGTGCAGCCGCCGACTAGCGCTGGAACTCCTGCTCCCGCACCGGGAACGGTACCCGGTTCGACGCCAGCCCCAGCTCCCGTGCAAGGCATCCCCGAGGGTGCGATCCCGGTAGATCCGGGTGCGGGCTCTGGGTATGGAACTCCAGCCCCGGGCGCCCCCGGCACCCAGTCGGCACCGCAACCGCCGCAACCCGAGCAGCCTCCCATGCCGCTGGGAGAGCAGCCGCCCACAGACAAATAAACAAGCAATCCTTTCTCCAAGCGGGCGGGCCCTCGGGCCCGCCCGCTTGGAGTTTGGATGGGGTTAGCCAACCGAATCACGGGGTCATCTCACCGCGAGCCGTACTCGAAGATGAGCTCTTGAATCGGTTACAGACACTTGACCCATACGCCTTCGAGCGCTTGGTGCTCAAGGTGCTTAGCGCCATGGGGTACGGCAAAGACGGCTCTTTGGAGGGCACCGCTGCTTCCAGAGACGGTGGAATCGACGGGATCATCAGCCAAGACCCGCTCGGTCTGGATCGTATCTACTTGCAGGCTAAACGCTTCACTGGCTCGTCCGTCCAATCCCAGGACGTTCAAGCTTTCATAGGAGCGCTCTCTACCAGCCATGGTGATCGAGGCGTGTTCATCACCACATCGATATTCACAAAAGGTGCGCGTGAGGCCGCCGACCGAAGCACCGTCCGCATTGAGCTCATCGATGGCCGGCAGTTAGTCAAGCTCATGGTCAACTACAAGGTGGGCGTCCAGCCCGAATCCGAAACCATTGTGTACAAGATCGACGAAGACTTCTTCGAAGGAATCTGAGGGCCAGGCGCTTTACGCCTTGCCTCGTTGCATGCGGTTCATCCGCCGTCGGGATTCGGCGGGAGGCGTCGCGACCCGCGGGGAGCCCCGCAGATTTGTGACACTGGATGTAATAAAAATGGTACATCGAATGTATAATTTCTGGCTATGGAGACCGTTCATCGGCTTGTGGGAGACGCCGTCCTAAAGGCCCAGGATTCGCCAGTCATCATCCTCGAAGGGCCCAGGGCTGTCGGGAAAACAACGCTTGCACGAGCGCAATTGCAAGAAGTCGGGTACTCCTACACCACATTGGCGGATAGGTCCACGCTCGCCTTTGCTCGGGAGGACGTCGACGGGTGGCTTGAACGTTTGCAACTTCCGGCGATAATCGACGAGGCCCAGCTCCTGCCGGAACTGCCGTTGGCTGTGAAAGAGAAGGTGGATCGGCTGCCATCTGGCAATCATTTTGTATTGACCGGATCCTCTTCAATAGGGAGGCGAGGCTTGGGCGGTGCTGATCCATTAGCCAGGCGTGTGACGCGCTTCGTGATGCACCCTCTAACCGGTTGGGAGTTGTCCGGGCTGCAAGGTTCGGTTGCGGAAGTGCTTTCGAATGCCGAAATCCACCCGACCGTGCTTCCCCCCTTGGAGGATGAGCAGCTATTGGCGGCGATGGCGTATGGAGGATTCCCTGATTATGTTCTGCAGCAGTCGAAGATGAGCCGCAAGCGGCTGTCAGACAGGATTCGTTCGGACACGCTTTCGGTTCTCTCGTTGAGTGCGCTTCCAGACATGGCCATCAATCCCACTATCGCGACCGAGACCTTGGCCGCGCTGACAAGGACGCCCGGAGGCATACTCAATGCAAGCCGTCTTGCGCGGACTTTAGACATAGACAAGCGAACCGTGGGTAGATACGTCGGCGTCTTCGCCCGCTTGTTCCTCATACATTGGTTGCCGAATCTGGCGATCCGAGCGACCGTGCAGACCCATGCTCGCGCCAAGATCCACCCAATAGACACCTCTTTGAGCGTGGAGGCCTTGGAGAGCGCGGGTGTTGACATCGAACAAACCCGGGAGGTCTTCGGGCAGCTCCTTGAGAGTCACGTTGTGAACCAGATCGTTGCCTCGACTTCGTGGGCCGACGAGGGTGTGCAGTGCTTTTACTGGAGGACGTCCTCAACTCCAATCCACGAAGTTGATCTGGTGCTGGATGTTCGAGGGGGAAAACGTGTCGGCATAGAAGTCAAGGCTGCGACGCGGGTCGGCCCGTCGGATCTCAAGGGTCTTCGGGCCTTGCGTGAGGCTAAGGGAATGACGAGGGGGTTTGTGTTCTACACCGGCGACCAAGTCCAGGAAGTCGACGAGTCGATCTGGTGTATCCCAGTTGCCGCGCTTCACACGTCAGGCTGGTTTAGGACGGTCTCTTAGCGCGTCCCAGAGTATCCGCTTCGAGTCTTGGCGGTCTCGAATATTGGCCCGTTGGGGCTTTCAACGCGCCGCTGCCCGCTGTTATCGTTGCGGGCCAGGAGGACGTTATGCGGCGGATCCACATCGATGTGCGCGGGATTGTGCAGGGTGTCGGCTTTCGCCCGCATGTTGCCCGGATGGCCGAGCGCTTTGGCGTCGTCGGGTTTTGCGGTAACGACGATCTTGGCGTGTTCATCGAAGCGCAGGGCGAGAGCGATGCGGTGGTTGGGTTTGCTGAGGCTGTACGTGACGAGGCGCCGCCGTTGGCCGTCGTCGATGAGTGTACGTGGGCGGAGATTGCTCTGGCCGACGATGAAGAGTTCACCATCATCCCTTCTCAGCGCGCCGACGGCCAGCTCACCCGAATCCCGCCAGATGCGGCCCTGTGCCCCGATTGTCTGGCTGACATGTCCGATCCGGACAACCGGCGCTATCGCTACCCGTTCACCACGTGCACCAATTGCGGGCCGCGGCTGTCGATAATCAAGGAACTGCCCTACGACCGTCCGAACACGACCATGGCCGTCTTCGAGATGTGCGACGCCTGCCGTGCCGAATACGAAAACCCGCTCGACCGCCGCTACCACGCCCAGCCGATCTCGTGCTGGGACTGCGGGCCGACGCTGTGGCTTGAGCGCGCGGGGGAGGGCCGGGATTCCGTGCAGCGCCGAGGCCTGGCGAAAAGTGCTATCCAACAAGCTCAAACACTCATCTCGGGCGGCGAAATCCTGGCCGTGAAGGGCATCGGCGGCTTCACCCTCATGTGCGACGCCCGCAACCAAGAAGCCGTCGAACGGTTGAGAGTGCGCAAGCACAGGCCCGGGAAACCGCTGGCCGTGATGTGCCGGTTGGACGACGCCCGTCGGATTGCGGTGTTGGATGGCGAATCCATAGCCGCGCTGGGCGGGGTCGAGCACCCGATTGTGTTGGTGCCGAAGAGAACGGGTTGCGGTCCGGTGATGCCAACCGACGCGATCGGGCAGAACCGCTTTGGTTCTCGCCATTCGCAAGGCCCGGGCATTTCAATGGAGGATGAGGGCAGTTTTCCGCGGGGACGATCGCCTGAAGCGGGCGGTTTCGACTTGGCCCCGGCCGTCGCCCCGGGGCTGGATGAGATCGGGATCATGTTGCCCTACGCGCCCGTCCACGAGCTGCTGCTCTCCCCCAGCCAGGTACTGGTTGCGACGTCCGCCAACTCTTCGACCCTGCCGCTCACGTACACCAACGACGACGCCCGACGCGACCTCGGCGACGTCGCCGACGCTTTCTTGATGAACGACCGCGACATTTGGGTACCGGTCGAAGATTCCGTAGTGCAAGCTGAGCGAACTCCGATAGATGCTCCGAACGGGCCGAGCGCCGGTACACACCCTTGTCATGCTGGGTTTCTCAACGTCGTCATCCCGCGCGCGAGCGAAGCGAGGTCATGCTGCGCGAAGTCGCAGTACGCGGGATTACAAGAGCAGACGGCGACTCTTGACTCGTCATCCCGCTTTCTCAATTCGTCATCCCGCGCGCAGTCGCGGGATCTAAACGCCTCAACTCCGGTAGGCAAAAGAGATCCCGTCATCCCGCGCGGGATGATGGATGAGGTGGGCTCCCACTCTTACTTTCCCCATCCCCTTCAGGATCCGGAAACCCCGTCCCAGACGATCGGGTCTGTTTGGGTGGAAGGGGACGATCCGGGTTCGCTGGATGGGTACCAGACCCCAGCTGTCCTTGCCAGCCCGCTTACTCCAACTTCTCCCCAGCAAAGCCCGACACCCCCGTCCCCGGCCCCCGAGCCGGGGCAGCCAGCGACAAAACTGCCAGACAACCAGATCACGGCAGAACTCAAACCGCCCGGCTGCTACCCCGTTCGCCGCTCCCGGGGGTTTGCCCCGCTGCCGGTGAAGCTCGGAGATGCGGACGTTTCGGTGTTGGCCGTCGGGGCGGAGTTGAAGAACACGTTCGCCATAACCCGCGACGGCCAGGCGTTTTTATCCGCGCACATCGGGGACATGGGGTCGCTGGAAACCCAGCGTGCGTTCGAGAAGTCCGTGGCCCAGCAGTTGGCCGCGCATCGACGGGTACCGCAGTTGGTCGTCGCCGATATGCACCCGGGGTATTCTTCGCGGGCTTGGGCTTTCCGTCAGGCCGAGCAGTGGGGAGTGCCGGTACTTGAGGTGCAGCACCACCACGCGCACGCGCTGTCGTTGGCCGCGGAACGACGGGCGTTGGGCCAGCCTTCCCCGGAAATCTATCTAGTGCTCGACGGCACGGGTTACGGAACCGACGGCACCATTTGGGGCGGGGAACTGCTTGCGTTGGGTGGTAAGTGCCGGGCCGCTGCACCCGCTGGGCAGGGATTGGCCGACTTAGGGAGGGGTGAGAACCCGGGTGGCGAGCTAACTGATATCAGTACTGTGAGCAGCCCGAACATGAGTTCGGGAAACCCCATGGGCGCGGACGGCTCGGGGCCATTGAGGCCCGGGGATGCTGAAGTGAGCGGCGCAGGTACTAATAGCGTGGGCGGCTTGGCTGAACTTGAACCACCGGAATTCCGCCGACTGTGGCACTTGCCGACGTTCAATCTCCCCGGCGGCGACTCGGCCATAAAGCATCCGTGGAAACAGGGGTTGGCGTTGCTGCACGCTTACGGGATAGAGCCTCGGTGGTTCGTCGAACAGTTGGCTAGCGAAGAAGAGAGCGAAGATGGGCTCGGATCAGAACCCCCAGTTTCACCGGTCGCCGAATCCGGGATTTCTGCCCACGAGATCGCCCTAGTGCGATCCCAACTGGAGAAGAACCAGCTTGTCACGCCGACGTCCAGCGCTGGCCGTCTCTTCGACGCGGTCGCCGCGCTGCTCGGCATCCGATACTCGGTGCAATACGAAGCCCAAGCCGCGATGGAGCTCGAAGCACTTGCCCGGCAGTGCGCGCACCCGGAGCACGCGTGCGGCGGGGCCGAGAGTGTAGAAGATCTTGTGGCAGCGATGTCTTCGGGGCGGAGTCTCGCCGCATCCGACCCGTGCCCGCGAAGCGACCCACCTAACACCGAACCCGCCAACGATTCCCGCTCGCTCCCCGGCTCGGGATCGGGTTTTAGCTCCGACCGGCCATCTCAACAGCCGCCCCACCCACTCCCCACCCCCTGCCTGGCCCGAATGTTCCACGCGGGGTTGGCGTCGATCTGCGTAAGGGCGATCCGCGAGACGGGGGCGCATTCCGTCGGGCTTACCGGCGGATGCATGAACAACCGGCTGCTCCGACGCGATCTGGCCGAGCAGCTGAACGCCGTCGGCATCCAAGCGGTGAATCACCGGGCGGTGCCGCCAAATGACGGAGGGCTGGCACTCGGCCAGGCCTATGCCGGATACTTGTGGCTCACAGGAGGCTGAATGAACTGCACCGAAGAAGTTTGCATCACTTGCTCCGATGAAGGACGCCCAGCGCGGGTCGTCGAATCACCGAAATCCCCGTTCGACCCGGCGATCGTCAGCACCGACGCCGGGGTAGAAGAAGTCGACGTCACCCTCGTTTCCCCGGTAAAACCCGGCGACCGAGTGCTGATTCACGCCGGGACGGCCATCGCCAGATTGGAGGGAGAATGAGCGAAATCCCAGCTGGGGAGGGCCGAGCCCGCGAAGAGCGGGCGGTCCCCCGGGCGCAACCGTTCCCGAGCCCGGAAAACGTCCCCCATTGTGAAACCGCAAATTCCGGTTCTGCCCGGGCAACTGGCTCAGCCGACGAAACAACCTCAATTCCCGGTTCCCGACCGCGCGCAACGGAAGCCGAAGTCCTAAACCGAATCGAAGCGCAGCGAGCCCGCGGCACGCGCCTAACCGAAACCGCCGTGACGTCGGCCCATGGAGCAGGCGGAAAAGCTTCCGGCCAGCTCATCTCCCAGATCTTCATCGACGCCTTCGGCCAGCCCGACCCCGACGAACTACGCGATTCCGCGGTGCTGGCCTGGGGCGTCGGTGGTTTGGGTTCCCTCGCGTTCACCACGGACTCTTACGTCGTCACCCCGATCCGGTTCCCCGGCGGTTCCATCGGCGACCTGGCCGTCAACGGAACCGTCAACGACCTGGCCGTCACCGGCGCGCAGCCGCGCTATCTCACCGCCGCGTTCGTCCTCGGGGAAGGGCTGGAGCTCGAGATGCTGCGCGGGGTCGTCGCCGACATGGCACAAGCCGCCGAAAAGGCCGGGGTGCGGATCGTTGCCGGCGACACGAAGGTCGTCCCCGGGTTGGACGGCCTACACATAACGACGTCCGGAGTCGGGTTCGTCCCTGGCGAGCGGCGGTTGGGGGTTCGGCACGTGCGGCCCGGCGACAAGCTGATCCTCTCCGGCCCGGTAGCGGCACACGGAATGGCGGTGCTGCTCGCTCGCGGAGACCTGGCTCTCTTCGCGGAGATTGAATCCGACTCGGCGCCGGTAAACGGGCTTGTGGAAGCTTTGTACAGTGCAGCCTCGCCGGATGAAATCCACTGGATGCGCGACGCCACACGCGGCGGCCTGGCCACCATCGCCAATGAGCTGGCCACGGCGAGCGGCCTGGGCGTCCTACTGGATGACGGTTCCATTCCGGTCGCCGACGAAGTGCGCGGGGCCTGTGACATGCTCGGCATCGACCCGCTGTATGTGGCCAACGAAGGGTGTTTTCTTGCGGTCGTCGCTCCCGATGCGGCGTCGGCGGCGCTTGAAGCGCTGCACGGTGCCGGGGCCGAACAGGCTGCCGTCATCGGCGAGCTCGCCGAAGAACCGCGCGGCCTGGTCGCCGTGCGCAACGCTTTCGGCGGAACCCGGCTGGTCGACATGCTGGTCGGCGACCCGCTGCCGAGAATCTGTTAGGGAGTTGGAGGAAATATGTGTTTGGGAATCCCTGGCGAAGTCGTGGCCCTTGGGCAGGACTCGCTTGCGACCGTCGCCGTAAATGGGGTGCGCCGGGACATCTCGGTGAAATTGCTCGAGCGTGTCGACGTCGGCGATTGGGTACTCGTCCACGTCGGCTTCGCGCTGTCCAAGATCGACCAAGCCGAGGCCGACGCCACACTAGACCAGATCAAGAAGCTCGGCCGGGCCTGGGATGAAGAGATCGAAGCGTTTATGGAGACGGAAATCGTATGAACCGGGAGCAAGGCAGAAGTCAGCCGCCGCTTTCCATCGCCCTAACCGACATCGCCCGTCCGCAATACCCAACCCAAAGCCTGGTAGGGCCGGACGCCCGCTTTTGCGGGCACTGGGGCGGCGTGGGCGGGACAAGTGTAGCTGGGGGCGCACACTACCTCGTCATGCTGCGCGTAGTCGCAGACTGCAGCGGGACGCAGTCCCCGCCCCGGTCTCAAGGAGCGAAGCGACGAATAGCATCTCGCCGCGTTATAGGGGGAGATCCCGCGACTGCGCGCGGGATGACTGCCAGAAAACTTGGGAAGGCAAGAGTCGTTGCCCGCTTTCGCAGGCACTGGGGTGACGCGGGCGAGGCTGTTAGAGAAGGTACCGACTCATACCGTCTGGGTTTTCTCCACTCGTCAGCTAGCGCGGGAGCGAAGCGAGGTCATGCTGCGCGTAGTCGCAGTACGCGGGATCTCCATTTCTTCGTCACGTCACTGCAGATCGATCCTTCGACTGCGCGCAGGACGACCGGTAGAACCAATGTCCACCCCCGTGGGCATTGGGGTGGCGTTGGCGGGACAAGTGTGACCGACTGCTTGGCATCGTCGTTAGGAGGCTTTATATGAAGTTCGTCGATGAATTCCGCGATCCGGCCGCGGCAAAACAGCTAGTGAATGCTATAAACGCACTCTCGGACAAGCTCGGGAGGACGCTGAGGTTCATGGAAGTGTGCGGCGGGCACACCCACACGATCTACCGTCACGGGCTGGAACAGCTCATGCCAGAGGGTGTCGAGTTCATCCACGGGCCCGGCTGCCCGGTGTGCGTGATCCCGATGGGCCGCGTCGACGACGCCCACTGGCTCGCCACCCGACCTGGTGTGATCTTCACCACGTTCGGCGACATGATGCGCGTGCCCGGCACCGTCGGCTCGCTGCTGCAGGCGAAAGCGCGGGGGGCGGACGTCCGGTTCGTCTACTCGCCGCTCGACGCCCTCAAAATCGCCCGCGACAACCCCGAACGCGAGGTGGTGTTCTTCGCCGTCGGCTTCGAGACGACGGCCCCCTCCACCGCCGTCACCATCGCTCGTGCCAAAGCGCTGGGCGTGAAGAACTTCACCGTCTTCTCCAATCACGTGCTGATTAACCCGCCGCTGCGGGCAATCTTGGACGGCGGTGGGGCGGATCGCCGCACCCGCTCCACTGCGAGCGCGGTTGCCGAGTCTGCCCGTCCCGCCCCAACCGACCCGAACCCATCAACGCCCGGGATCGACGGCTTCATCGGCCCGGGACATGTGGCGACGGTCGTCGGCTCCAAACACTTCGGCTTCATCCCCGCCGAGTACGGGCTGCCGATTGTGGTGACCGGCTTCGAGCCGTTGGACATCTTGCAGGCCGTCGACATGCTGCTGACCCAATACGCGCAGGGCCGCTGCGAGGTGGAAAACCAGTACGCGCGCGTCGTGAGAGAGGACGGCAACCCGGCGGCGCTCGCGCTGATGGACGAGGTTTTCGAGCTCCGCGAAACTTTCGAATGGCGCGGCCTGGGCTGGATTTCCCGCTCTGGCTACGGCATATCCAGCGATTACCAAGACTTCGACGCCGAAGCCAAGTTCCAGCTGCCGGCCAAGCGGGTGGCCGACAACCCCGCCTGCGAATGCGGCGCGGTACTCACCGGCCAGCTGAAGCCCTGGCAGTGCCGCGTCTTCGGCACGGGCTGCACCCCAGAAAAACCGATCGGCACCTGCATGGTCAGTCCCGAAGGCGCCTGCGCCGCGTACTACAACTTCGGCAGGGTGAAGTTGTAGTTTCGGGGTCGCAGGGAGAGCGAGTGAACCTATGTGTTGCGAATATCGAACACCCTGCGTAGGATTTTCATATGACTCTTGCTGAGAGTGTGCGGGTTGGTAGGGAGTTCGCGAAGCTGAGCGTTCGTGAGCTAGCTGCGCTCTCTGGTGTGGCTCCGTCGACGGTTCTGCGCATCGAGGAGGGATTTGAGAACCCGCGCGCGGACGTCGTCGAGCGGCTGTTGCCGAATATCGGCATGGCGGTTACCTATACGAGCGAGCAGCAGCCCGCCGCAATCCGCGCCGCGCGGGCGATACTAGGCAATTCCGCCAGAATCGCCTTGGACGCTAAGGCCGCTGAATGGGCCGAGCATTGGAAGGCCGCCCGCTGGACGAAAGATGGAGAAGCGCTCAAGCCGGAAAAGATCGCACGTCAGGCCGGGTCGCTGAACTGGCTGGACGAACGGCCGCAAGCCCGCGCATTTCTACCCACAAAAAGCTGGAGGGAACTAGCAGCGTCGCTGATAGAGGCCGATGTACCGTTCGCCATGACCGGGGGCCCAGCAGCGAACTGCCTGGTTCCCGTCGGACAGAATATGGAACCGCGGTTCTATGTGGAGGATGTGGAGACCGCAGTCGGTTTCGCAGGGTTACAACCGTTGCCGGAAGGGTATTTCGGCCCCCGGATCGTGTTGCTGCCGTTCGATGGGATTGTTGAGCGAGAGCCCTACAGGCTAGAAGAAGACGGCCTTGTGCTTGCGAACATCTGGCAGATCGCCATCGACTGCTACGGAACCACCTCGACCAAACAGGCCGACGCGCTGCTGGGGCTTTGGGAGTGAAGATGAGTACCACCACTAATCACGCCGAGAAACCGATGCCCTTGACTCTGGCTACCCCGCCCGTCGAGCGTTCCAGACTGGTGGTGCGCGAAATCGTCTCAGCAGTTCTTGCCCAACACCGTGACGCGCTCACAGTGATCGGCGGCCAGGCTGTCCTCTTACAAACACATGACCGGTTCGGGTTGAACCTGGAAACCCAAGACAGCGACTTCGCGGTTAATCCAGCACTCATCGCTGACAGGCCAAGACTTGAGGATCTGCTTGTAGAAGCAGGTTTTGTGCCGCGCAACCCATCCCGTCCTGGGCTTTGGGGACGGATGCCTGTAGAGGTTCTAGTGCCCGGGGGTGGTACAAGAATCGACTACCTAGAGAAGGTCGATCTCGACGTCGCCTTTGCTTTTACCGAGAACACAAACCCGAAGCGACGCTCGGTGGCGAAGATGAAGGGCCACGGCAAGACCGCCACATCCAGCGCCACAGGGCTTGAGCTTGCGACCCTGGACAGGGACTTGCTGCCAGTACCGGGCATTGGGCCCGAGCAGCCGATCGTCGAGGCATGGGTGGCTTCCAAAACGGCGCTGCTTGTGGCAAAGAGTTACAAGGTGGGCGAACGGCTGCAAATTGGCAGAGCGTTCGACGATAAAGATCTCGCTGACATCTTCCTGCTTCTAGATTCGGAGGAACCTAGCCGTGCCGCGGAGGTACTCAAGCGCTTCGCTGCCGACCCAATGATCGGTAGCTCGGTGGAGCAGGGCAGGGCCTATATCCAGAAGGTACTTGCTGACCCCACGGCGAGGTCGGCGATGCAGCGGGTAACGCGCGGATATGTGCCGCAAAGAGAGCTTGAAGCCGTGCTTTCCAGATGGGTGTGAGCGCCGGGGTGCTTTTGCAAGAAATACCCGGCTCTATCCCCAAATCCGCCCGTTACGCTTGACTCTCACGTTACGGCAGACCCGAAGCTGGGTGTCGAAAGGAGGCGAGATGTTCAGGATCGGAGACTTCTCGAAGCTCGGCCGGGTGAGCGTGCGCACGCTGCGTTTCTACGACGAGGAGGGGTTGCTGGCCCCAGCGAGCGTCGACGAATGGACCGGCTACCGCTACTACACGACCAAGCAGCTCTACGAACTGCATCGGATCGTCGGGCTGCGGCAGCTCGGGTTCTCCATCGACCAAATCCGCTCGGTTCTCCAGGGGAAAGGTGCCGACTTGATCGACGCCAAACTACAGGAACTGGAGAACGCCAAGAGTTCCGTCGACGATCAGATCTCTCGCCTCAAGCACTACCAACAGAAAGGTTGCGACATGGAGTACCAAGTCGTAGTGAAAGACATCCCAGCTCACACGATCTTCGCCGCCAAGCGGACGATCCCGTCCTACGCCAATCTCGGCGAGATCATTCCCGGCATCGGCGCGAAGATCGCCGCCGAGAATCCCGACGTTTGCTGCACACAGCCCGAGTACATGTTCGTCAGCTATCTCGACGGCGAGTACAAGGAGCGTGACATCGCCATCGAGTGCTGCCAGGCCGTCACCAAGTTCGGCAAAGACGGCGACGACTACGAGTTCCGCACCGACGGGCCGCTCACCGTCGCTTCGGTACTGCACAAGGGTTCGTACGACGGCCTGCGGGTCGCCTGTGCGTTCCTGTTGGAGTGGATCGGGGCGAACGGCTACCGTCCGCAGGGATTCTTGCGCGAGTCCTACATCGACGGGGTGTGGAACAAGCAGTCGGAAGACGAGTGGCTGACCGAAATCCAGGTTCCGGTGGCTAAGGGTTGAAAGGTTCGGGTAACAAGCGCCGTCCCCGGACTTGATCCTGGGAGTCCCCGGACTTGATCCGGGGCGGCCTTTCCCGCACTGTGCGCCGCCCCGGGTCCAGCCCGGGGACGGCGGCTGGTATCTGGGCTGCTGGGACTTGCTGGATAGCGGCAACCCCCGACGGCCGTGCACGCTATAGGCTGAACCCATGATCAAACACGTTGTCCTGTGGAAGTTCGCCGACGAAGCTGACGGACACACCAAAGCCGAAAACATGGCCGAGTCTAAGCGTCGGCTCGACGAACTGGCTCACCTCGTTCCCGGCATCCAAGATTTCCAGGTCGGGTTAGCAGGAGAACTGGAACACACCCACGACCAGGTGCTCATCGTCACGCTGGATTCCAAAGAATCCCTGACGGCTTACGCCACCCACCCCCGGCACGTCGAGTACGCCGCCTGGCTCAAGCAGCGGGTCACGCAGCGAGACGTATTGGACTTCGAGTTCTGAGCTTTGTGTGACGGCCCGGGTTAAGCCGGGGTGGACGAGAAGAGATCCCGCGACTGCGCGCGGGATGACGGGGCCATAAGGGGCCGGACAACCTACCGTAAGCATGAGATCCCGCGCCCGCGCCGGGATGACGGGGTAGGGGTTGTGCGGGATGACGGGGTAGGGGGTAATAACGGGGATGGCGATGTGTGGGAACCGCCTGGTTCTGGGTTGCGTTCCGGGCAGGGGTCTGTAGGTGGGTCATAGGTGGGTGATGTCTATGACTGTATTCGTCATTCTGCGCGGTAGTCGCAGAATCTAACGGTAGGTGGTGCGCTG
>JAISTE010000027.1 GCA_031272825.1 Propionibacteriaceae bacterium
ACCGTCAGAGATTTGACCGAACCAGCGGCCAACACGCGGCAGGCGGGTATCGTCTTCTGGGGAACGCAGAGCGTCGGATACCAAACCTGCGCGGCAGCCAACGGATATACGACGGCCAAAGTACGCGTGCCCGTAGCTATAGACGGAAAACTGAAGACCCTACTCGACCAAGGAACGGCGGTCGGCGACGAAAACACAAAGCTGGGCGTCAAACTTGGGTCTTCTGACGACAAGGGAACTTTCCGGCAGATGACCGGCACCGCGTACGGAAACCAGTTCGTGCTAAAAAACGGGGACGTGCTGCTGTGGGGTGATGCGGACAACTCCGGGTCGGGGACATACAACCACGTAGACACTGCGAGCTGCAGCGATGCTCCGGAAGTAACTCAGATCGTCGACTCTAATCTCGATTCGAAGCCGAAACGCCCGATTGTTTCCGTTACCAATGGTGATGGCTGGGTACTTCTGCTCGACGCAACCGGTCAAGCGCATTGGTACGGAAAACGCTCACTCGCACACATGCTGCCTGACAAAGATGGCAACCCGATTAGTACCAACGGAGGATACGACTTCGACGATCCGCAGCAGATAACCGGTAGCAACGGCAAGATGTCGGGAGGCTGGAAATGGGGTTGTTCGGAGGCGTGGGTGGAAGGCGGGATCGAGAAGCTGACGGGTTTCGGTTCCAGTGTGATGATCAAGCGCACCAACGGCAATTTTTACATTGCGGGCGGAAGCGTGTCTGGGCACCCGGGTAACAACGAGCACAGGATTGTCCGCGACTCTCTGCAGGGAACTACATACTACTCAGATCAGTACGCGACTCTTGTTGCTCAGCCGGTAGTTCCTTAGGTGCGTGGCGGGGAGGGCTGCTAATCACCCCGCCAGCCACCCCCTAACTGGTCACCTTCACCCTCTGCTCCTCCAGCGCCCGCGCACAGGCCACCAATAACTCGATCCCCTCGGTGAGTCGCGGAACAAGATCGGCAGTCCAGGAGGTGAGCAGTACCAGATAGGAATCCTGATCCTTCACCCTCAACACCCGGGTCTTCTCGGGCAGCTTGCTGTACTGCAAAGCCCCAGCCAACGTGGGATGGTTCAGCAGCCGATCCGGGTCGGCACTTGTCTCGACGTCCTACCAATGCCCGACCACAAGAAGGCTCGCCAACTAAGCCTTCCGCCCTAACCTACTACGCGTACTTAACTGCCATATTTCTGCTTGTATACATGTGCTGATATATGCTGCCACTGACATTGACAAAGGAGTAAAAAGTGAGTGTGATCGAAGCACCCCAAAGCCCGGGCGCGCCCGCCAAAGTCGAGCGAACCACGGGCGATCTGGTCAAGGCGGCAGTGTCCGGCTGGCTCGGAACCGCGATGGAGTTTCTGGATTTCCAGCTGTATTCCCTTGCCGCAGGCCTAGTCTTTTCCAAGCTGTTCTTCCCCGAGATGGATCCGAATGCCGCGATCATCGCGTCGATGGCGACGTACGGCGTCGGCTATCTCGCCCGCCTCGTCGGCGCCTGGTTCTTCGGCCGCATGGGTGACCGCGTCGGCCGCAAGCACGTGCTCTTCCTCACGATCGCCATCATGGGCGCCTCCACCACGCTCATCGGCGTGCTGCCCACCTACCAGCAGATCGGCCTTTGGGCGGGTGTGCTGCTCATGGTGCTGCGCCTGATTCAGGGCTTCGGTGCGGGTGCCGAGATCGCCGGTGCCGGGACGATGCTCGCCGAGTACGCCCCCAACAACCGCCGCGGCCTGATCGGCTCGCTGGTCGCTCTGGGCACCAACTCCGCCACCCTCATCGGCTCCGGCGTCTGGGCCCTGCTCCTGTGGGCGATCTCCGAAGAAGACCTCCTCGACTGGGGCTGGCGCATCCCCTTCCTGTGCTCGGCAGTGGTGATGATTCTGGCCATCTGGATCCGCTTGTCGCTGAAAGAATCCCCGGTGTTCGAAGAGCGCGAGGACGTCGTCGACGGCAAAGCCCTCTCCTCCAAGGAACTCAAGGAGAAGGCCAAGACCGACTCCGCCATCTCCGAGGCCCTCAAGCAGCGCAAGGGCAAGGCCTTCTTCATTGCCCTTGGCCTGCGCTTCGGGCAGGCCGGCAACTCCGGCATCATCCAGACCTACCTCGCGGCCTTCCTCACCGGCACGCTCCTGCTGCCCGGCACCATCCCGACGACCGCAATCATGATCTCTTCCATCGTCGGCTTCGCCACGGTTCCGCTCGTGGGCTGGGCGTCCGACCACTTCGGTCGCCGCAAGATGTACCTCATCTTCGTCATCGCCGCGATCGTCCTCGCCGTCCCCTGCATGTACTTCATCGGAACAGCGACGGTCGAGACCTTCGTCTTCACCGTGGTCTTCATCGTCCTGATCCATAACGTGGCCGTCCTGTCCTGGTTCTCCCTGGAGACCATCACCATGGCCGAGCTTTTCGGCGCCCGCTCGCGCTTCACCCAGCTCGGCCTTGCCAAGGAGGTCGCCGGTGTGCTGACCACGGCCCTCGGCCCGGTCATCGCCGCCTCGCTCATGGCTGCCTTCCACGCCTGGTGGATTCTGGCCGTCCTGATTATTTTCTACTCACTGATCACGCTCGTCGCCGCCGTCGCCATGCCGGAGGTTGCCGGGCGCGATCTCACCCGTCTGGAGGACGCAATATGAAAGCAGCAGTCGTTCACGGCGCAGGAGACCTGCGCGTTGAGGAACGCCCAGATCCGACGCCCGGCCCCGGCCAGGTGCTGATGAAGCTCGAGTGGGGCGGCATCTGCGGCTCCGACATCGCCTACGTCAAGTACGGACAATCGGGGACGGCCGTGCTCAAGAATCCCATGATCCTCGGTCACGAGTTCGCCGGGACGGTTGTGGGTGTGGGTGAGGGCGTCGACGTCCCGATCGGCACGCGCGCTGCGGTTTACCCGCCCATGCCCGTCGGCGACTATGTGATGCCCGAGCGCCTCAAGGGCCGCGACAACCTCTATCCGACCGTCAAGTACTACGGCTCGGCGGCCACCGTGCCCCACACCGACGGCGGTTTCGCCTCTCTCAAGGTGGTGCAGGCCGACCAGCTGCGGGTTCTGCCTGAGAACGTCGACACGAAGCACGGCGCACTGGCCGAGCCCTTCGCCGTCGCCATCCACGCGGTTCACCGCGCGGGCGATATCAAGGGCAAGGACATCTTGGTCAACGGGGCCGGGCCGATCGGATCCCTAGTCATCGGCGCTTTGAAGCACCTGGGTGCCGGGAAGATTTCCGCCGCCGACATCAACGATTCTTCGCTGAAGGTGGCCAAGGCCATGGGCGCGGACGTCACCGTGAACGTCACCCGTGAGGCGCTGCCGGAGAAGGAGCTCGTCTTCGAGGCTTCCGGTGCGGCCGGTGCCCTCGGCGGGGTGCTGCACGCGGTCGAGCGCGGCGGCACGCTCATCCAGGTGGGCAACCTGTCCATCTCCCCGGTGACGGCCGTGCTCGGCGATCTCGTCACCCGCGAGATCGACTGGCTTGGGTCTTTCCGCTTCATCAACGAGATGGACGACGCCATCCGCTTCATGTCCGAAGGGCTCGACCTCACCCCGGTGATGTCCCATACCTTCCCGCTGGATCAGGCCGTCGAGGCCTTCGAGACTGCCATGGATCCGAACTCCGGGTCTTGCAAGATCATGCTCGAACTTTGATTGGTTGATTGTTCATTTGTGGCCAGAAGGGCCCGCCGGTTTCGGCGGGCCCTTTCGCTATGTAGGGATCTCATAGCTGCCAGCCGCACCGGCCCGTGCCAACGCCATTTCCCGCACGCGATAGGCTTCACCTATGACCCGAAAACTAATCCTGCTCCGTCACGGCGAGAGCGAATGGAACGCTAAGAACCTGTTCACCGGGTGGGTGGACGTCGACATCAATGAGAAGGGCGTCGGCGAGGCCAAGCGCGGCGGCGAGCTGCTCAAGGCCGAGGGCCTGCTCCCGGACGTCGTACATACTTCTGTGCTGCGCCGCGCGATCCACACCGCGTATCTCGCGCTGGACGCCTGCGACCGCCACTGGATTCCGGTGAAGCGCTCTTGGAGGCTCAACGAGCGCCACTACGGCTCTCTCCAGGGCAAGAACAAGGCCCAGACCCTAGAGCAGTACGGCGAAGAGAAGTTCATGCTCTGGCGCCGCTCCTACGACACCCCGCCGGAGCCGATCGCCAAGGACGACGAGTTCTCGCAGTACTACGATCCGCGCTACGCCGATCTGCCGCCGGAACTGCGCCCGCTGAACGAGGCGCTGGTGAACGTCGTCGCCCGTATGCTGCCCTACTGGTATGACCAGATCGTGCCCGACCTGAACCTCGGCAAGACGGTTCTCGTGGCCGCCCACGGCAATTCGCTGCGCGCGCTGGTGAAGCACCTGGATTCCATCTCGGATGCCGACATCGCCGGGCTGAACATCCCGACCGGCATCCCGCTGTACTACGAACTCGACGAGGATCTCAAGCCGATCTCCTCGCGCTACCTCGACCCGGAGGCAGCCAAGTCCGCCATCGAAGCGGTCAAAAACCAAGGCAAGAAGTAGCATCAAGTAGCGAAACTTGCGGCCCCGGGCTAGTCTTGCCCGGGGCCATTCTCGTCCCCGGATCGGCACCCTTCCCATCCAAGTGGTAGACTTGAGCCTGTTCTTTAGAAGGGGTTATCTCGAAGATGACATTCTCTGTTGGTGAAACCGTTGTTTACCCCAATCACGGCGCTGCCGTGATCGAAGCCACCGAAACCCGCAAGGTTAAAGGTGAGGATCAGCTCTATCTGGTGCTGCGCATCGTCGGCCAAAACGACCTCGTCGTGCGCGTCCCGGCCAAGAATCTCGATCTGGTGGGCGTCCGTGACGTCGTGGACGCCGAGGGCCTGGAGCGTGTGTTCTCGGTTCTGCGCACCCCCCACGCCGAGGAGCCGTCCAACTGGTCTCGCCGCTACAAGGCGAACGTCGAGAAGCTCCACTCGGGCAACGTCCTGAAGGTTGCCGAGGTCGTGCGTGATCTTTGGCGCCGCGAGCGCACCCGCGGCCTGTCCGCCGGTGAGAAGCGGATGCTCGTCAAGGCCCGTCAGATTCTCGTCTCCGAGCTCGCCCTGGCCGAGAAGGTCGACGAGTCGAAGGCCGAGGTCATGCTCGACGAGGTGCTGGCTACGGAAGTTGCCGCCTAAGCGATAGTCTCAGGGTGTGAGCAATACTGAACACCCTGTCGGTGCGGTGAACGATACCCGCAACAAGTGGACGTTTTCGATCGGCACGATCGGCCGCGACATGGTTTACACCTTCGTCTCGATGTACCTCATCTTCTACCTGACGGAAGTGCTCAACCTCTCCGACGCCACACTGGCTTGGGTTGCCACCCTCATCTTCGCCGCGCGCTTATTCGACTGCGTGATGGACATCGTGATGGGTTCCATCGTTGACAACACGCGCACCCGTTGGGGCCAGTACAAGCCCTGGATTCTGATCGGCTGCATCGCCTCGGGCATCTTCACCGTGCTTCTGTTCTCTGACATGGGCTGGCCCGAGTCGATCTTCATCGTCGCGTTCTCCCTCATCTACCTGGGCTGGGGCCTGTCCTGGACGTCCAACGACATCCCCTACTGGTCGCTGCTGCCCGCCCTCACACTGGATCAAAAGAAACGCGAGCAGTTCGGGGCCGTCGCCAAAATCTTCGCAACGATCGGTACGTTTGCCGTAGTGGTGGCCATTATTCCGGTGACGACGTCCTTGGGAGCGGTTATCGGCGACGCCCAGGCTTGGTTCGTCTTCGCGGCCGCGATCGTCGTGATTATGTGGCTTGGCCAGTCGGTGACTCTATTTGGGGTGGTGGAACCCAAGTTGGTCGTCGAACAGGAAAAGGTGCGGGTGCGGGACGTCTTCAAGGTGGTGCTGCATAACGACCAGCTTCTGTGGGTGGCCATTGCGATGGTGCTCAACATGACCGGGTACATCACCACGACCACGTTCGGCACCTACTACTTCAAGTACGTCTACGGCGACGAGAACATGTACACGCCGTTCGGAGCGGTGCTGGGCGTCGGCCAGATCATCGGCTATCTGGTGTTCCCCGCGCTGCGCAAGCGGATGAACCGAAAGCAGCTGTTTACCCTTGCGGCGGCGATGATGGTCGTCGGCTACGGGCTATTCTTCTTCGCCCCGCTGAACATGGCCTACATCGCGGTGTGCGGACTGCTTCTGTTCATCGGTCAGGCGTTCGTGATCTTGCTGATGCTGGTCTTCATCGCCGACACCATCGACTACGGCCACTGGAAGTTGGGCCGACGTAACACGGCCATCACTTTCGCGCTGCAGCCGTTCATCAACAAGGTAGGGGCCGCCCTGGCGGCGCAGATAGCGGCGGTAACTTTGATCCTGACGGGCATCAACTCGGCGCAGGTTCCCTCTGATGTGAGCGCCGGCGGGCTGCTGGGCATGAAGGCGGTAATGCTGCTGTTCCCACTGGCCTGCATAGTGGTCAGCTATCTGATCTACCTGTTCAAGTACAAGATCGACGAGGGCTTCTACGCCAAGATCATCTCCGATCTGAAGGAGCGCGGGCAGCTGATGTGAGGGGTTGAGCGCGGTTCAACGAGTTTGTTGCCGTGCTGAGTCTTGACCATCTTGGCTGGTTCTTGGAACAGCTGCAGTACGTGGCGGTTGTGGAATAACGTGCTTGGCCATGACCATTACGACTTTTCGCATCGATCCGATGCGGCCGCAGAGCACTGGGTTCTGCGACCCTGAGGACACGCTCCTGTCCGAGGCGATCTACACGGCATTCCCGGACGAGACGGAAGATGCCGTCATGACCTGGGGCGAGGAGAAGATCCGGCTCTCGTACCGGTACGACATCGCCTACATACTCCATGAAATCTTCGAGATGGCCGAGGTGATGACGGGTTCTGGCGAGGGGCAGCTCGAAGTGTGCTGGCCGTCGAACTCTTTCGCAGGGCAATGGTTCATTCAGTGGCATGACGACGCCCTCAGCATCTCCACCGAGTGGCGCGAAGAGTTCTGCGCATCGCAATACCTGATCGACAACAACCATCTGGAGACCTCGAAGAAGGCATATCTGGGCGACTGGGGAAAGGTGCTGCGGACTGCCCTTTCGGGTCTCACCGAATGCGGATACTCCGCGGAGAACCTGACCGATTTCGACGCTCTGCCGAGAGCCATCAACATGCTGAGCACCGGAAGCGAGTGAGTCTTCCCCTAACTTCAGTCGTGGCGAGTGCCCAACATCCGCAAAGCGGCGAACAGGGATTCTGCATTTGGGAGAGTGTTGCAGCTGCAAAAGGGAGAATAATCTGGCTGCTTTTGGGAGAGTCTGTTACCTGCCTTACCCCGCCAAGTACAAGATCGACGAGGGCTTCTACGCGAAGATCATCTCCGATCTAAAGGAGCGCGGCCAGCTGATGTGAGGGGGTGTTGAGTATCAGCTGGAGAGGTCGAATGCGTGGGCTATTGCTTCGCGCAGTGTGGTTTCTTGTTCATCGAACATCAGCCCGATTGTTTCTCCCACGGATTCTTTGGGTACGGTGACGATGATGTCGCAGTTGGCAACGCACGGGTGATCTAGGCCGTTGTCTGGGCCGAGCGGTACCTCGGTGGCGATGCCGCGGATGGTCGATGTGATTGGTGCGAGTGTCCACTGGTTCAAGTACGGCTGTGCTACCGTTCTTGTGAGCAACAACGCTGGGCGGGTCTTGCCGCCGACTTTCAGCTTCACAATTGAGCGCATCAAGCCAACCCTCCGAGCTGTTGCGCTGCAAGAAAATCTTCGGCTTCGGGATAGACGGGTTGCCCCTTGGAGAGCAGCTCGGACATTAGCTTGCTCTCCTCCTCGTAACGTATCTCCCTGCGGGTCTTGTCGATCATCGAGCGGATGGCATCCGACCGGTTGGCGGCCTGGTGCTCGGCGACAAGGGAATCCAGCAGCTCAACGTCTTCAGCTTCAAGACGAACAGCAATCTGTACACTCATACGACAAGTGTAAACCAACTGGTATGCGTTGTGAAGGCGGTTTGGGTTTATGCCTACGGGGTCTTCCTGCAGTCTGGCACCCACTGCTTCAGTTCATTGGGAAGCGCGTTTCAACGAGTTAGCGAGCGCGTTTCAACGAGTTAGGTTCCGCGTTTCAACGAGAGAGGCTTGAACTTGTTTCGCCTTGGGGGCGCAATTGTCCTTGTGAATCGCATTTTGGGAAGACGTCTCGAACCCGTAGCCGTTGAACTGTCTACGATGTTCCCCGCTTCGCTCATCGAGGGGGCTCGCCAGGTTGGTAAGAGCACATTTGCCCGGTTGGTTCACTAAGCGGGAGTCGGGGAGACGAAAGGCGTTCTTGGCGAGCGGTTTCTTGCGGGGATCGTCCTCAACACCTCCCAATCCGGATATGCGTACGCGGATCGGCTCTATGGGCTGCCTATTTCGGCGCTGTGGGAACTGTAAGCCACCCCGGTCTCCCCAGCCACCTCTCAACAAGATCGTGAGTGGAAATCCGCCGCTTCCGACGCACAGCGCAGCGTTTACTGCTGAAAATGTCCGAGGACATCCAGGTTCAGGCCGAAAACCGCTCACGATCTTTGGTGTGGGGTGCGTTAGGTAGCTCGCAGGGCGGTTTTCAGGTCCTCCAACAGGTCCTCATAACCCTCCAGGCCGATCGACAGGCGGATTAAGTTGTCCGGGCTCTCGTGCATACTGCCTTGTTTGACGCCGTGCGTCATGGATGCAGGGTGCTCGATCAGTGATTCCACCGCTCCCAGCGAGACGGCAAGCGTGAAAATGCTCGTTCGCTCGCACACTCGCTTGGCGGTTTCAGCGTTAGCAAGCTCAACCGAGAGCACCGAGCCGAATCCGTCCATTTGCCGCTTGGCAAGGTCATGCCCCGGATGTTCCGGCAGGCCCGGATATAGCACTCGGACAACGCCCGGCACCTCCCGCAGCGCCACGGCCAAGCGCCCTGCGGTAACGGACATGGCGCGAACCCGCGTGTCCAATGTCTTCAGGCCTCGGTGCGCCAGCCAGACGTCGAAAGTTCCCGGTACCGCTCCGACGGAGTTTTGCCAGGAGTAGACGCGCTCGGCGTCGTCTCCGTTCGCGAAAACCGCCGCCCCGCCGATCAGGTCGGAGTGGCCGCCAATGGATTTCGTGGTCGAATGGACGACGACATCCGCGCCGAGTGCGAGGGGGCGCTGCAGTGCAGGCGAGGCGAAAGTGTTGTCGACGACCAACAAGCCTCCCGATTCGTGAGCCAGCTCGGCGATAGCCTGGATGTCAGCGATTTCCAGTAAAGGGTTGGATGGTGTCTCTACCCAGACGACCTTAGGCCGGTGCCGAGAGATTGCGGCGGCGAGGGAATCCAAATCGGCGGCGTCAACGGCCAACGCCCGCTTACCTTCGGCTGGGAGGTGTTTTTCCAACAATCGGTAGGTTCCGCCGTAGACGTCATGAGAATACGCGATGAGATCGCCAGGAACGGTGAGCGCGCGCAACACCGTGTCCTCTGCAGAGAGCCCCGACGGAAAAGCCAGGGCCCGCACCCCGCCTTCCGCTGCGGCGAGGGCCTGCTCGTAGGCGGTTCGGGTCGGGTTACCCGAACGCGAATAGTCGTAGCCGACACGGGTTTGGCCGGGGACGTCCATCGCAAATGTCGACGCGAGCACCAGCGGCGGCACGATCGCCCCGGTGAGCGAATCTACCTCCTGACCCACGTGCACGGCATCAGTTGCAAAATGCCTAGCCATCGTTTTCTCCTAGCGGGTCGAGAACGCGCTTGAGGAACTGCCGGGTGCGGGGTTTCACCGGGTTGGCGAGTACCTGTGACGGAGGGCCTTCTTCCTCGATCACGCCGCCGTCGAGGAAGGCAACATGGTCGCTGACGTGCGTGGCGAAGGTCATCTCGTGCGTGACGACGATCATCGTCCAGCCGTCCTTCGCCAGATCCCGCATCACCTGCAGCACATCCCCCACAATCTCGGGGTCGAGCGCGGAGGTGGGCTCATCGAAGAGCAGCAGCTTGGGCTTGAGCGCGAGGGCGCGCGCGATACCCACGCGCTGCTGTTGGCCCCCCGAGAGCTGATGGGGATAGTCGCGGGCCTTGTCAGCCAGTCCGACCCGGTCGAGCAGTTCGAGGCCCTCGGCTTCGGCCTGTTCCTTAGGTTTACGCTGCACGTAGACAAGCGCCTCGGTGACATTGCCCAGAACCGTGCGGTGCGGGAACAGATTGTGCGCTTGGAACACGAAACCTGACTTCGAGCGAAGCTCCCGCAGGGCAGGTTTTGCCGGGGTTCCGTCGAAATCGAGGCGCAGTCCGTCGACCTCAATCGTGCCGGAGCTGGGCGTCTCCAGGTTGTTCAGGCAGCGCAGCAGAGTGGTCTTGCCGGATCCCGAAGCCCCGATCAACACCGTCACCGACCCTTCCTCGACGGACAAGTCGATTCCCTTCAATACCTCGTTTTCGCCGAAACTTTTACGTAGTCCGAGCACTTCTACTAGCGCCATTATGCGACTCCTGCGACGGGCGACGTGCGGGCCAGGAATTTCTCCAGGCGGCGCTGGCCAACGGACAGCGGGGTGCAGATCAACCAGTAGATAACCGCCGCGACGATATACACGGTGGTGAACTGGTAGGTGGGCGTCGCGATGATCTGCGCCTGGCGCATGATCTCCGTAACCATGACGATTGAGACTAAGGAGGTGTCCTTCACCAAGGAGATAAAGGTGTTGGAAAGCGGGGGGATACCGATCCGGAGTGCCTGCGGCAGAACTACCCTCCGAAGCGTGAGGATGTAGCCCATACCGACGCTCTGCGCGGCCTCCCACTGGCCCTTCGGTACGGCGAGGATTGCGCCACGGATGGTTTCGCCGGCATATCCGGCGACGTTGAGTGTGAGGGCGAGCCAGGCGGAAAGATAGGGGTCGACCGTCGCGCCTGTGAGCATGGGGAGTGCGTAGAACGGGAGGTAGAGCTGCACTAGGAGCGGCGTCCCTCGGATGACCGAGACGAACGCCGCACCAAGAGCGTAGGCGATCCGGTTCTTTGACAGTTTCGCCAAGGCCACGAAGATGGCCAGGACGAATCCGGCTGAAAATGACAACAAGGTCAGCGGAATGGTGGCCACAAATGCTTGATACACAAGTGGCCACCATGTCCGCAGAGCCAGTTCGACATCGAAGAAGCGCATTACTTCGAGATGTCCTTCCCGAAGTACTTCTCGCCGATCTGGGCGAGCGTGCCGTCGGATTGGAGCTCGGCCAGCGCGGAGTTGATCGCCGTGACGAGGCCGGAATCCTTCTTCAGCGCGAAGCCTTGGTACACCTTGTCGTCGGTGATCTCCAAAGTGACGTGGGTAGCGGTGTCGCCGGTCGTCTTGTAATAGTCGAGCGCTGCAAGGGCGTCATTCAGGGTGAAGTCGACGCGGCCTTGGGCGACGGCGGTGACGGATTCGGAGAACCCGGGAACGGTCTCAACTGTCGCCCCATAGCCCTCAGCCTTCGCACCCCAGTTGGAGCCCGGCGACTGCGCGGACGTCTTGCCCTTCAGGTCTGCGACAGCTTTGATCGAATCGTCGTCGGACTTGGTGATTGCGACTGGGTACGAAACGGAATAGGCCTCGGATAGGTCGTACTTGCCTTTGCGCTCGTCGGTCAGCTCAACTTCGTTGGCGATGGCGTTGAACTGGCCCGTCTCAAGCGCGGCGAAGATGCCTTCCCACTGCACCTCAGCGAACTCGGCGGTTAGGCCAAGTTTGCTGGCGACCGCCTCGGCCACCTCGATGTCGTAGCCGACGAGCTTGCCCGACTCGTCGTGGTAACTGAAAGGCGAATACGTTCCCTCCGTGCCGAACTTGATCGTGCCGCCGAGGGCCTCAATGGCCGGGTCGGCGGCGGCACCGGCGTCGGCGGTGCTGGTCTCGGATGACGGGTTCGCGGATGGGGCAGCCTGGGAGCTGCATGCGGCCAGGGCGAGGAGCGCTAGGCCGACTGTGATGAATTTGATTGGTTTGTGCATTGTTATTCCTTGTGAAGACGCAGTCCCGTGCCCTGCAATTGCTGAACTGGAAATAGTGTCCGAGAGCACTCCGGCGCACGGGGGCTACGCGGGGCGCAGGTTTGGAAGACTCAAGCAGGGGACACTATGAGCAGGAACGACAACACAGGCAGGTGGGACGAACCCAAACTGTTGCGGTTGCGATTAACATGGCTGAACACTAGCGGAGGAATCGCTGAGTGTCGTGGTTTTGGCAATTTTGATATGCCCGACCTTCGCCACCCGACCGCTCAACCACCCCTCGCCAAGATCGTAAGCGGAAATCCGCCGCTTCTGACGTAGAGCTCGACGTTTACTGCTGAAAACGCTCGATGCTACCTGTAGTTCCGGGCAGTGGGGTGGCGTGGGCGGGACAAATGCAGGATGACGAGGGGTGAGCTATCGATGACAGGTGTGGCTGGGGACACTTCACATCGTCATCCTGCCCGCACCTCGCTTCGCCCACGTCGCCCCAGTGCTCGCAAGAGCGGGTACCCGCTCTTGCGAGGGCGAGGGTGAGGGTGGCGTGGGCGGGAAACCCATAGCGGAGCCGGACTTGGCGGGTACGGGTGATGTGGCCGGTCAAAAATGTAGGTAGCTCCTCGTAGCATTGCACTATGAGCGAGAAACATTTGCATATGGCCGAATACAAGCTGGGCGTCAATGAGCGTTTTCATGTGGCTGGAAGTGTTGAAATCGCGGCGCTGCGGGAGTGGGGTAGTAACGACAACTACGGGTACGTTGACATAGCCCAGCTTGCAATTCGTGGGTCGCTGGCGCATCCAGAGTGGGAGCAGTCCGGGTGCACCACTACCGCCGTGAGTACGCCTGGCAAACGTCAAATGTGGGTCAATCGCGAGTTGGAGATGGCATGAAACTATTAGGAAGCGCGTTTGCAACGCTGGTGGCCATCATGATCCCGGTGGCGCTGTTCACACTCATTGGGATGATGGGAGTTGTGCTGGTTCTGCTGCTTGTGGCTGCGGTTGCAATCGGCGTTGCTATTGGCCAGGGATCGGCCGAGGGACGCAAGGCGAGAGCTGAAGCAGAGGTTCTGAAGCAAGAGCGGATGGAGTGCAAGAGAGCTTGGGCAATAGAACAAAAGCGTGATAGAGCCGCTGGTATTCCGGCCTATTACTCGGATCAGGGGGTTTTACTCCGCAGGCGCGTTGGGATGGACTTGAGGATGAGTTCACGACTGGAGAATGCCGGTATGGGGCAAAGGGCGATCATGGTCTTTTGCAAGGAGCTGGACACCAAGGGGTTGACGGTCAAGAAGTTTCTCAGGGGTCGAGATGTGGATGAACCCAGCGTCCTTGCGGCGCTCAAAGTGCCCCAGGCCGTACGCAAGTAAAGATCGTGAACGGAAATCCGGGCTGTTACAAAATGGTTTAGATGTTCACTGCTGAAAACGCGAGGATGCGCCGTCGAAACCAGCGAAAACCGCTCACGATCTCGGCTGGTTGGCTAAGGTGCGTGGTGTCGCGCACCGACGCGCGGCGACGCAAGGGGGAAATCATGAAACGTAGTTTGAGCATTCTGGCGGCGGGGGCTTTGGTGGCTTCGTCGCTTACGTTGGCAGCCGCTCCAGGGAATGCGGTGGCTGAAGGCACTTCTGTCGCTTCACTTGCTGAGAGCACCGACTCTTCCAGCACCAGGTGGGTGGTGAAGGTCAAGAAGGCGACAGTCGGGACGAAACAGGTGACTTTCACCTGGACTAAAGCTCCAACCGCTAAGGCCGATTGGGGTGAGAAATCCTTGAGCTATCAGATCCGCTACCGAGTGAAGGGCACGACGAAGTGGACGAAGGTCAAGGTTTCGCTGAGCAAGGCCAGCTACACGATCAAGAAGCTGAAGAAGGGCAAGAAGTACCAGATCGGTATCCGCGTGAAACTCCAGGTTACCGGCGGGGACATGGGGATCTTCTACGGCCCCTGGTCGAAAACACTGACCAGCGGCAAAGTGAAGTAGAACCTGGCATGAGAGGCGAGCGGTTATTTTCGATGCCTTTCGCGTCGCTCTACCAGGCCTATGTGGCGAAAGCCGAGCGTAAGGGGAGGTCTCAAGCTGAGGTCGATGAGGTCGTCTGCTGGCTCACCGGTTATGACTCGACCGGGTTGCGAGAAGCCGTGGCCGAAGGGGTGAGCCTACGAGATTTCTTCACCTCGGCTCCCGCGCCCAATCCGAAAGCGGAGCTGATTACAGGCGTTGTTTGCGGTGTGCGGGTCGAAGATGTGGAAGATCCGCTGATGCGCGACATCCGCCGCTTGGACAAACTCGTGGACGAGCTGGCCAAAGGGAAACCGCTGGAGAAGATCAAGCGGGCGTAGCTCTTTTCACTCGCCGCAGCCTGGCGTCCCGGCGCGCAAACCGAAATTGTTAGATGCCCCACGTAAGATTGCCTGCGTGAGTGATTCCCTGTTCGAGGATGTGGCGGCGGACGCGCCGGGTGCGCCCTTGGCGCTGTATCGGCGCTATCGGCCCGAGACTTTCGCCGAGGTGATCGGGCAGGAGCATGTCACGGAGCCGCTGATGCGCGCGCTGAGCAACAACCGCGTCTCACATGCGTACCTGTTTTCGGGGCCGCGCGGCTGCGGAAAGACGACGTCCGCGCGCATTCTTGCCCGCTGTCTCAACTGCGAGAAGGGCCCGGCCCCGGTTCCTTGTGGGGAGTGCCAGTCTTGCGTCGAACTGGCTCGCGGAGGCACGGGTTCTATCGACGTTATTGAGATCGACGCCGCTAGCCACGGCGGTGTTGACGATGCGCGTGACCTGCGCGATAGGGCGTTCTTTGCCCCGGCGTCGAGCCGTTTCAAGATCTACATTATTGACGAGGCGCACATGGTCACTCAGCAGGGGTTCAACGCCCTGCTGAAGGTGGTGGAGGAGCCGCCGCCGCACGTGAAATTCATTTTTGCGACGACGGAACCCGAGAAAGTCATCGGCACCATTCGCTCGCGCACTCACCACTATCCGTTCCGGCTGGTACCCCCGCGTACGCTGTCGGATTACCTGGCGAAGGTGTGCGAGCACGAACACGTGGCCATCGACCCGCTGGCGCTGCCGCTCGTGGTGCAGGCCGGAGCAGGTTCGGTGCGCGATTCGCTCTCGGTGCTGGATCAGCTGTTGGGTTCTGCCGGGGAGGGCGGGGTTTCCTATGCCGACGCCGCCGCGCTGCTGGGTTTCACGCCGGACGCTTTGCTCGATGAGATCGTCGAGGCTTTCAATGCCGGGGACGCCGCCGGGGTGTTTGGCGCGGTCGACAAGGTGATCGAAACCGGGCTTGATCCGCGCCGGTTCGCCGAAGACTTGCTGAAGCGGCTGCGGGATCTGATCTTGCTCGCCGAGGTGCCGGACGCAACGGCCAACGGGCTGCTGGACGTCTCCGACGACCAGGCCGAGCGGCTGCAAAAGCAGGTCAAGGGCTCGTCGGCAAGGGCGCTGACCAAGGCCGCGGAGATCATCGCCGAGGGATTGACGGGAATGCGCGGCACGACGGCACCCAGGCTGCATCTAGAGCTTATGTGTGCGCGGGTATTGGTTTCGGCCCAGCCCGAGCCCGCGGCTCCGGCATTTGCGCCTGCCGGGCTGAGCCAAGCCTGGGATGGCGCAGGATCTGGTACTCAGCCGCAGAACCTGACTCCGAGTTCTCCTAGCCAGGGGAGATCCCGCGACTACGCGCGGGATGACGAGGTTGGGGGTGCCGCGACTGTCGGGGTTGGGGGTGCCGCGAATGGCGGGGTTGGGAACCGCGTGGATGTCGGGGTTAGTAGTCACGTGAATGTCGGAGTTGGTGTTGGTGCCGACTCTGGGGTTGGGAATGGCGCTCTGTCGGGTGCCGCCCCGGATCAAGTCCGGGGACGTCAGGATCAAGTCCGGGAAAACGTCACCGAGACGGTCACCGGTATGTCGGATCAAGCCCGAGGGCGTCAGGATCAAGCCTGGGGGCGGGACGGAAATCAGGGGAGCGGCCAAGCTTCGGGTACTTCGGCACCTGTAACTGCGGCTTCCGCGGCTCCCGCTCAAACGGCTGCCACGCAACCCGTACCGGTTCAACCGGCTCCCGCAGCCGCTGCTCCCGCTGCTCCGGCTCCCGCTCAACCAGCCGCTGGCCAGGGGAATCTACCTACGTTGGACGTCATTAAGCGGCGTTGGCCGCAGGCGATCGCCGAGGTGCAGAAGATCTCTAAGGTGACGGCCATCATGCTCGGCCCGAGCTTCGCGAAACTGCTGGGTATGCAGGGGAATCTGCTCACCATCGGGTTCCAGGAGGGGGCTCAGAAGTCGTTTTCGAGCGGGGATCACAAAGCCCAGCTCGAACGCGTGCTCAGCGCCGGGTTCCGCACTCCGATAAAGGTCGAGGCGGTGCTCGACACATCTGCGGGGATGTCCGCGCCGAATGATTCGGCTGCGGACTCGCAGGCAATCCAGGCTCAACCGAGTGGCACTTCTTACTCGTCATCCCGCGCAAGCGAAGCGCGGCCGCGGGATCTGGCGCAAGACGGTGCACCGAGATCCCGCGACTACGCGCGGGATGACGAGGTGGGGGGTTCCCGGCATGACGATGTGGGGGGTACCCGGCATGACGAGGTAGGGGGTACCCCTGTTAGCGGGGGAAGTAATACGAGGGATGACGAGCCCGAATACGAGCCCCATGAAACTGTCAGCCAGCCTGTCTCTGGATCTGATCCGGTCGTCCCCGGACTTGATCCGGGGCGGCCCCAGCAGCCGGCGGAGCGCCCTCCGGAACAAGCCGAGCAAAGTGACACCGCCCCGGGTCAAGCCCGGGGACGAGGTTCGGCCCAAGGACGGGATCAGGGGAGTGTTGACGGTGGTGGCCGAGGTGCAGGCCGTGGGCCGGTGGAAACCGGAGCTCAGGGAGAGCCTGCAGGGAATCTCGACGCGGGCTATGCCGAACAACCGGAATCCAGCTTTACCGCTCCCGTCGTTCCGTCGCCGGTCGTCCCATACGACCCGGACGCCGAGGTTTCGATGGATGACGTGACGTTGGATTCGACGGATGATGTCGATCCCGGCGAGTTGATTGAGCGCGAGCTGGGCGGCCAGCTGATCGAGGAGGGGGAGTAGTTGTTCGAGGGGCCAATCCAAGAGGTGATCGACGCGCTCGGCGAGCTGCCCGGCATCGGGCCGCGCTCGGCGCAGCGCATCGCGTTCTACCTGCTCGCCGCCGACGACGACGTGACAACACGCCTTGCCAACGCGCTTTCCAACCTCAAAGAGAACGCGCGCTTTTGCTCGACGTGCTTCATGATCTCCGCCGGTGAACAGTGCCGCATCTGCTCGGATGCCACGCGCGACCACTCCAAGATCTGCGTGGTCGAAACCAGCTCCGACGTCCCGGCCATCGAGCGCACGCGCGAGTTTAGGGGCGTCTATCACGTGCTCGGCGGGGCGCTCTCGCCCATGCAGGGCATCGGCCCGGACAACCTGCGTATCCGCGAACTGCTCCAACGCTTGGGCGATGAATCGGTGACGGAAGTCATCATCGCCACCTCCCCGAACGTCGACGGCGACGCCACGGCTACATACCTGGTTCGGCTGCTGTCACCGCTGGGTATCACCGTCTCACGTTTGGCGTCGGGCCTGCCGGTGGGCGGCGACTTGGAATATGCCGACGAGATCACCCTCGGGCGAGCCTTCGCGGGCAGACGAGTACTGGTAGAGGGATGAAACCGCCCTCACCCATCGCGGGCATCACACAAGCTATGCCCGGTGCCGGTTGATGGTGACCGCGCCGTCGGGAGTTGGCTTGCGTCGCGCAAAACAGAAGGGCATCACCCCGCTGGGTGGTGACTGGGTCGTGGCTGAGCCCCGTGGCGGTGAAGTTTTCCCCGCTATGCGGCTTGGCTTTACTACAGGGGATGATTTACGCAAACGGCCAAGTTCCCAAGCAACGCCAGGAGATTAGTCACGATCCAGGGACGATTCTTCGGCAGCTCGGGCCTGCAGCGCTGCTTGTTTCCCGACATAGTGAGCGAAGACGACCGCGGCCAGGCCGAAGAAGACCAGCGACGCGGTAAAGGGCTCGCCGGGGGCAAACCTGCCCAACACCCACTCTGTTCCCAGTCCCCAGTACCCGTGCAGGAACCAGAAACGCATAGCTTCCAGGGCTAGCAGTGAACCGCAGAAGATTAGGAACACTCGATATGTCTCCCGCCGCTGTGTGTCTGCAAATGTGATGAGGAGAATCAGCACTGCACAGGCAACCATGAGGCAGCGCGTAATCAGCATGATTTGGTACTGGCTGTCTGGGTGATCCACCTGGACTAAGCCTGCGTATACAACGTTCTCAACCAGGAACAAGGAGGTCAGTGCGCCAACCACCTTAAGGCCGCGTGAGCCGCGGACGATCATCCAGATGCCTGCCGCCTCTAGGCCGAATATCGCAATCCAATCCAGAACGTGAGCTGTCGTGCGGATAAGGCGGAGCGAACCCCAAAACATAAAATCCCTCGCTACAAGATCTCTGTCGAGCCAATCCCAGTGTTCAATGAGCACTCCGACGCCAGCCGCGAGCAGCAGCGCGCCCGCCAGTATTTGCCACCTCTTGCTGGTATTCCGAGGGGCCTCCACAGCGGCTCTGGTAACAGGCAAAGCAGCTGCTTTATCGGAACCGCTCCCGCTTCGGATTGCCGAAAAGCACGAGAGCAGTGCCATAGCCACAACAGCCAAAACGGGCGTGGCTAACTGGGCTCCCAGTAGGGCATCGACAAAGTCTCCATCCCAGTAGCGCGGGCGCCGCGCCTCATCCAGGAGCAAGAGAAAGTCGCCGGCGCAGATCCCCGCCACTACCAGAATTGCCACCCGCAGACGCTTGAGCGCTTGAGCTGAGGATGCCAAGGAGAAAAGCAGCGGCAGCGGAGCGAAGCCGATAAAGAGCACGAAGAGCGCGCATTCCTCGGCAGGAGAAGCCGTCAGGGCGTTAATCTCGTACAGCGGCGAAAACAGCCCGTAGAGTCCCGGATACATGATGAGTGCAGACGCCAGCTGGGGGAGGAAAGCCAGGGCGATCGGCCACACCATGCGCCGCCCCAAGGTCAGCGACAACACGCTAGCTACAAGCGAAGAGAACACGTTGATCGCCGCGGCACAGACCTGAGGATCGGAATTGAGGTCGACCCACTCCAGCACGCTTCGGGTGTTCTGCGCCAGCCACGTCCACCCGAGCAGGGCTCCGATGAGAAACACGATCCCGACCAGAACCGAGCCCCCGGACGTCAAACTCGGCAACAAACTCGGCGACGCCGGGATCCTGCCCTCCTGCGGAACCGGGGCATCATCGGTTTCGGCCCTGTACATGAAACCCACCTCAAATCTCCATGGCTAAGCCCCCAAGCTATCAAAGACATACTCTCCGCGTCCGGGGAAACGAGTTGAGATCCTGCGACTGCGCGCAGGATGACGAAGTACATACTCCCCGCGTCCGGGGAACCGAGCAAGCGACCGGGTCAAGTATCCACTCTTGCGGGACATACTCCCCGCGTCCGGGGAACCGAGCCATATCGCTCAACTGGACGCCGGCGTCGGCGAAAACCCCTCCCCATACCCCTGCTAAACTACACGTTCGTCGCAGGCGTTGATGGGGCCATCACCCCGGAGCTGCCGGAAGAACGGGCTGACGTCCAGCGTCAGTCTTACTAGAACCGGCTGCGGCAAGCGAAAACAAGCGGGTTGGCACGCGAGGGCGTGTCCCACCAAGAAGGGTGGTACCGCGGGCTCAGGCTCGTCCCTTCAGCGGAAGAAGGATGGGCGATATGCCATATAACGACGTTCCAGCGAGCTACGACCTGCCCAAGATGGAGCACGGCATCCTCGATTTCTGGGATCAGACCGACGTTTTCCACAAGTCCATGGACGCCACCGTCGGCGGCAAAGAGTGGACGTTCTACGAGGGCCCGCCGACGGCCAACGGAATGCCCGGCACCCACCACATCGAAGCGCGCGTTTTCAAGGACATTTTCCCCAGATTCAAGACGATGCAGGGCTACCACGTCGAGCGCCGGGCCGGATGGGATTGCCACGGGCTGCCCGTCGAGCTGGCGGTTGAGAAGGAGCTGGGCTTCAACGGCAAGCCCGACATCGAGCGCTACGGGGTCAAGGCCTTCAACGAAAAGTGCCGTGAGTCCGTCTCCCGTCACGTCGACGCCTTCACCCAGCTCACCCGACGCATGGGCTACTGGGTCGACCTGGATCGCGCCTACTGGACGATGAACCCCGAGTACGTGGAATCCGTGTGGTGGGCCCTGAAGCAGATCCACTCCAAGGGCCTGCTGGTGGAGGACTACCGCGTCGCCCCCTACTGCCCGCGCTGCGGCACCACCTTGTCCGACCACGAGCTCGCCCAGGGCTACCAGGACATCACCGACACCTCCGTCTTCGTGCGTTTCCCCTTGACAGCGGGGCCGCTGGCCGGAAAAGCCTCGCTGCTGGTGTGGACGACGACACCCTGGACCCTCGTTTCCAACACGGCGGTGGCCGTCCACCCGGACGTGACGTATGTCGTCGCCCACAAGGACGAACCAAACGGGGAAAACCTGGTGGTCGCGCAGGAGCTGGCCGAGAGTGTGCTCGGCGAGGGCTGGAGCTACGGCAAGACCTACAAGGGCTCCGAGATGGAGCTGTGGGCGTACCAGCGGCCGTTCGAGATCGTGGAAATGCCGCAGGTCGTCGGCGGGGCGAACTACGTGATCTTGGCCGACTACGTCACCACCTCCGACGGCTCGGGCCTGGTACACGAAGCCCCCGCGTTCGGCGCCGAGGACATGGAGGCCGCCCGACCCTACGGCTTGCCGCTGGTCAACCCCGTGCTGCCCAACGGCCACTTTGAGGACGGGCTCGACATCGTCGGCGGGATGTTCTTCCGCGACGCCAACCCGCCGCTCGTGCAAGACCTGCTGGATCGCAAGCTCCTGTTCAAGCGCGTAGACATCACCCACTCGTACCCGCACTGCTGGCGCTGTGACACGGTGCTGATCTACTACGCACAGCCGTCGTGGTACATCCGCACCACCGCCATCAAGGACGAGCTGCTGCGCGAGAACAAGGCCACCAACTGGTATCCCGAGACGATCAAGTGGGGCCGCTACGGCGACTGGCTGAACAACAACATCGACTGGGCCCTGTCCCGCTCGCGCTACTGGGGCACGCCGCTGCCGATCTGGCGCTGCGCCGACAAGCACGAGACGGTCGTCGGCTCCAGGGCCGAGCTATCCAAGCTTGTGGGCGAGGATTTGAGCGAGCTTGACCCCCACCGTCCGTTCGTGGACGAGGTCGTCTTCTCCTGCCCGGTGTGCAACAAGGAGGCCCGCCGCGTCCCCGAGGTGATCGACGCCTGGTTCGATTCCGGCTCGATGCCCTTCGCCCAGCTGGGCTATCCGCACAAGCCGGGTTCGGACGTCGCGCTGAAGAACTCGTACCCCGCGGACTTCATCTGCGAGGCCATCGACCAAACGCGCGGCTGGTTCTACTCGCTCATGGCCGTCGGCACGCTGGTGTTCGACAAGTCCTCGTACAAGAACGTCCTTTGCCTGGGCCACATCCTGGCCGAGGACGGACGGAAGATGAGCAAGCACCTGGGCAACATCCTGGAGCCCATCCCTCTGATGGAATCCAATGGGGCCGACGCCGTGCGCTGGTTCATGGCCTGCGGCGGTTCCCCGTGGGCGTCGCGGCGCGTGGGTTTCGGCACGATGGCCGAGACGGTTCGCAAGGTCATCATGACGCTGAACAACACCGTTTCCTTCCAGGCCATGTATGCCCGGGCGAACGGCTGGTCTCCGGCGCCGGGTGAGGCCCCGGCGTACGCGCAGGCTGCTGAGGGTGCGGTTGACGATGCCTTGAATCTGGCTCCGAAGCTCGAAGACCGCCACGTGCTCGACCGCTGGCTGGTTTCGGCAACAAAACAGCTTGTCATCAAGGTGACGGACGCCCTGGAGGACTTCGACACCCAGCTCGCCGGAACGCTGCTTTCCGATTTCGTCGATGAGCTGTCGAACTGGTACGTCCGTCGCTCCCGTCGCCGCTTCTGGGCGGGCGACGCCGACGCCCTGTGGACGCTTCACGAAACCCTGGAGATTCTGGTGCGGCTCATGGCCCCGATCATGCCGTTCGTCACCGAGCGCATCTGGCAAGACATCGTGGTTCCCGTCACCCCCGACGCTCCCGAGTCGGTGCACCTGGCCAGCTGGCCCACCGCCTCCGAAGATGAGGTCGACGTCGAACTAATGGAATCCATGAAGCTCACCAAGCGGTTGGTTGAGCTTGGCCGCTCCTCGCGGGCCGAGGCCAAGATCAAGAACCGTCAGCCGCTGCGCCGCCTGCTGGTCTCCTCCGGGGCGCTGCGTCGCCTGAGCGACGAGCTGGTCGAGGAGATCAAGGCAGAGCTCAACGTGCTCTCGGTCGAATCCTTTGCCGCCGCCGGAGACCTGGTCTCCTACTCGGCCAAGGGCAACTTCCGCGCGCTCGGCAAGCGTTTCGGCAAGCAGACCCCGATCGTCGCATCGTGGATCGCCGCCGCCGACGCAGCCGAGCTGGCCGCATCCTTGAAGGAGCGCGGGGTTTACGACGCCCAAATCGACGGCTTCGACGAGCCCATCGCGCTGAGTGCTGAGGACGTCATCATCTCCGAGACCCCGCTGGAAGGCTGGTCGGTCGTCAACGAGCAGGGCGAGACCGTCGCCCTGGATCTGGAGCTCGACGACGAATTGCGCAGCGCTGGCCTGGCCCGCGAGGTGGTGCGCATGGTTCAGGAGGCCCGCAAGACCTCCGGCTTCGACGTCTCCGACCGGATCGTCCTGGAGTGGAGCGCCGAGGGGACAACGGCCGACGCCATCGCCAGGCACTCCGACATGATCGCCTCGGAGGTGCTGGCGGCCGAGATGCTGCGAGCCGACCTGCCGGCCTACACCGAGGGCGGCGAGGTCTTCGGCGACGCCGAGCTAGGGCTGAGCTTTAGGGTGGCGAA
>JAISTE010000070.1 GCA_031272825.1 Propionibacteriaceae bacterium
ATGGCGTACATTTCATAGGACTGGCCGGTGCCCGGGGGAACCGAGTTCAGGTAGGCGCTCATGATGATGGCGGAGAAGCCGGTGAAGATGCCGCAGATGGTGTAGGCGATCAGTTCCCAGCGGCGGGTGTTGATGCCGGAGATGCGGGTGGCTTCCTTGTTGGAGCCAATGGCCAGTTCGTAGCGGCCCACGACCGTCTTGTTCATCAGCAGGCCAGAGACGATAGCGATGACGACCAAGATGATGACGCCGGTGTAGACGCCGGGGACGATCTCGCCCATGGCGATGTTCTTCCAGCCATCGACCTCGCGCATGGAGATGGTCTTGCCGGAGGAGAGCACCAGGCCGGCGCCCCAGCAAACGAGCATCATGGCCAGTGTGGCGATCATCGGTTGCATCTTCACGTAGGAGATCAGCAGGCCATTAATTGTGCCGAGCAACGCTCCGGCGATAACGCCGACGAGAATGCCCATCCAGATCGGCCAGCCGGTGGCGGTCATGACGATGCCGATGACGACCATGCAGAAGTACATGCCCATGCCTGGGGTCAGGTCGATGCCGCCGGTAGCGATGACGAACGACAAACCGATGGCCTGCAAGGCGGTGACGACCGTGGCCAAGAGCAACGAGGAGATGTTGGACCAGGTCAGGAAGTTCGAGTTGGCGAACGTGAAGAATACGACCAGCAGGATCAGAACTGCCAGCACCATGCCCTGCTGCACGAAGCCTTTATAACGTTCGGGGATAATGCCGCCCTTCTTCTGCTCGGCGGCTTGGATATTTGCGGTCGTGACGCCGCGTTGTCCTTGGCTCATGTTAGTTTCCTTTGGTTTCGAATTGGGTGGCGAGGGTCATGATTTTTTCTTGGGTGGCTTCGGCGTTGTCAAGGACTCCGGTCACCCGGCCGTCGCACATGACCACGATCCGATCGGACATCCGGATCACTTCTTCCATCTCCGAAGAGATCATGATGATCGACTTGCCTTCTTGCTTGACCAGGTGCGTTAGCAGGTCATAAATCTCCTGCTTCGCGCCGACGTCAATGCCTCGCGTGGGCTCATCAAAAATCAAAATGTCGCAGTCGCGCTGCAGCCACTTGGCCAACACCACCTTCTGCTGGTTGCCGCCAGAGAGGTTCCGCAGCAGCTGACGCACACTCGGAGTCTTGATCTGTAAGCTCGTCACATATTGCTCGGCAACCCGAGCCATCTTGTCATCTTGCAAGAACCCGTTCTTCGTAAACTCCTTCAGCGACGGCAGAGCAATGTTCGCAGTGACGGACTGGCTCAGGATCAGCCCGTAGCGTTTCCTGTCCTCGGACAGGTATCCAATACCAAGCTTTACCGCATCAATCGGCTGATGGATATTCACCCGGTTGCCCTTCAGCGTTACCGTGCCGCTGGTCTTCGGATCAGCACCCACAAGAGCTCTCGCAGTCTCGGTGCGTCCCGCACCCATCAGCCCGGCGAATCCGAGGATCTCGCCGCGCTGAAGCTCAAAGCTCACATCTTTCAGCAGCGTGCCGTTCGACAGACCCTCCACCCGAAGGATCGGCTCGGAGGCCTGGCGCGGTTCGGGGCGGATGTCGGTTGCGATCTTGCGGCCCACCATCAGCTGGATTACCTCGTTAATAGAAAGGTTCTCGGCGGGCTGGGAATCCACAAACTGGCCGTCGCGCAGCACCGTGATGCGCTGGCAGATGGCCTTGATCTCCTCCATGCGGTGAGAGATGTAGACAACACCCGTGGTCGGAGTCACAAAATCCCTGATAATCCGGAACAAGGTTTGCACTTCGGATTCCGTAAGCGCGGCCGTCGGCTCATCCATGATCAGGATCTTCGAATCAAAGCTCAGAGCCTTCGCGATCTCGACCATCTGCTGCTGGGCGACCGTCAAGTCACCAACGCGTGTGCGCGGATCGATGTCCACGCCCAGGCGCTCCAAGAGCTCCCCGGCCTCCTTGTTCAGCTTCACATCATCGTTGAGTACGCCGCCGGGAAGCTTCGGCTCGCGGCCGATGAAAATGTTCTGGGCGACCGTCAAGTGGTTCATCAAGAAGAACTCCTGGTGAATCACCGAAATCCCGTGATTGCGGGCATCCACCGTCCCGGAGATGTGTACCGGCTTGCCATTCTGTAGCAGCTGACCGCCGTCAGGCTGATACAGGCCCGCGATCACCTTCATCAGCGTGGATTTTCCGGCGCCGTTCTCGCCCACCAGGGCGTGGCACTCACCGCCAAAGATAGTGAAGTCAACATCCGACAGGGCTCGTACACCGGGGAATACCTTGGTGATGCCGCGCGCCTCCAGTAGGACTGGCTTGCCTCCGCCAGCGGGTACCTGGCGCGGGGCGGTGGGTTCTGACGGGGTACTCGCTGTACCCCCTGGTTGGCGTGGGCCGGAGAGGTTTTGGCCGGCCAAGGCCTCATTCATAGCAGCTCCTTCGCTGGTTGTCTGCCAACTCCAGCGAGGGCCGCTGTCGGCGTCCTCCCTGGACTCCCCCAGCATCGGGGGATGCAACTATCTTTACGTAAGCGCATACGTTTGTCAATACATTAAGACGAAATTCGGCTTCACAAACAAGTAACATTTTCGTAACATTACTCCGACAAGGGAGTTTGTTAGGCCGAAAATCTGAGCGGCGCGTCGTGACGCTGTCCGCCCGTCGTCGAATCTTCGCAAACGCTTGCGTTGCTCCATACTCCCTTTTCGTGACCTAGGTGGGAGTCAAGTTACCTGGAGCAAACCTGGAGGGTCTGGGCCGATCGGCTTGAAGCTGCTTGCGCCGCGCCGGTAGGGTCGAGGCCTGAGAGGAACAAGAGGAATCATTTTGAGAAAGCTCGCAGCACTGCTCGTTTCCGCCGCGCTCGCCGTCGGCTCGCTGGTCGCCCCCGCCGCCAGCGCCAAGGCGGCATCTAGCCTGGGGATCGCCATCGGCACCTTCAACATGTACGGGTGCAACCACGGCCTCAACTACCAGACCCGGGTGCAGAAGGTCGCCAAAATGATCGCCGAAACCATGCGCTACGACATCGTCGGCATGCAGGAATACGGCATGAGCAAGTGCCGCAATAACAGCTATGACGTGGTGAACATCCTCAACGCCAACTACGGCGGCAACTGGGGTTCCTCTACCCTGACCAACTACTACGGCCTCAACGACACCACCATCATCTACAGGAAGGACGTCGTCACCCCGCAGGCCGAGTGGGTGCTGGATATGGATCTGCAAAAGTGGGTTACCACCGACATCTGCAAGATCAAGGGCGTCGGCGGCGAATGCGGCAACCATAACCAAGCCGAGACCGGAGATGCTTGGGCGGACGCCAGCCGCTACGTGCGCTACATGCGCTTCGCCGACACCGTGGGCAACCAGTTCGTCGTCGCTAACCTGCACAATATCCCCGGTTCCAAGGCGAACATCCGGGCGCACCGTGACGCCGACGTCCAGCGTTTGGCAAACCTGCTGGGTCAGGCCGAGCCGACCCTGATCCCCGGGGTGTACGAGTATTTCCAGGATGCGTTCCCGGCAAGCGTGCAATACCCGATGTTCCTTACCGGCGACTACTCGGCCTTCACCTCGCAATCGACGATGAACCCGCTGCTGAACATGGGCTTCTATTACGCGCACCAGAACGCGGCGACGTCGATCAACGCCTCGCTCAACACCTATTCTGGCTCGGCGCAGGACTCCCCCGTCGACATGATCATGGTGAGGGGCTGGTCCGGCCCGACCTTCTACGAGAACTACTACGGCTGCTGGGGTTCTTCCTATTCGGACACCGGCTGCGGCTCCGATCACCGGCCTGTCAAGGCGATCTTCACCGGGCTGGGCAAGAACTACAACGAGATGCCCAAGGGTGCGGTGAACGTCACCGGGCACGCGAAAGTCGGCTCGACGCTGACCTCCAAGACCTCAGGTTGGCTGGACGGGGCAAAGCTCAGCTACCAGTGGTACCGCAACGGGCTACCGATCTCCGGCCAGGTCAAGCGCAAGTACGTGCTGACGACCGCCGACGCCGGGGCCAAGATCACGGCCATCGTCAAGGCGAGCGCGTCCGGCTACTTCGACAACGCTTCGGCCTCGAACACGCGCAATATCGAGAAGCTGAAGTTCACCAAGACGCCGAAGCCGACGATTTCCGGCAAGGCGAAGGTGGGCAAGAAGCTCAAGGTGAAGACCGGCACCTGGTCGCCGACGCCTGCCGCCTTCAAGTATCAGTGGTACGCCAACGGCAAGGCCATCAAGGGCGCGACCGGCTCCAGCTACAAGATCGCCAAGAAGTACAAGGGCAAGGCCATCTCGGTGAAGGTGACGGCAACCAAGACCGGCTACAAGAACGCCTCGAAGACTTCGGCGAGGACGGCCAAGGTCAAGAGCTGATCCGCTCCTTGCGCCGCGCCCCCGAGCGCAGATCCGCCAGCAGCGAACGGGAATTGTCCTGGGCATGTTCCAGGCCTTCGAGGAGGTGTTCGGCGGCTTCCAGCTGGGGGCTGCCCTCGGCGCGCAGGGATTCGACGAGCGCCTCGGCGAGCATGACCGAACCGTAGACGTCCTTGGAGACGGAATCGTGCAGGTCGGAGGCGGTGGCCAAACGCTCCTGGGTTTCGGCAAGTACCCGCTGCTCGGCGACGTAGAGCTCCCAGGAAAGCTGGGTGCTCAAGATCACCTTCATCACCTGGGTACCCAAGACCGCGCAGCCCAGAACCACGATCAGCGCAGAAGATTGCTTCAGCACTTCGTTGAGGAAGCTGGCCCCCGTGGTGCTCAGGTAGTTGAAGTACAGTCCGGTGAACGAAAGCGCCACGACAACGCCGCAGAAAATCGGGAAGTACTGCAACAGCGAGCCGCCGAGGATGACCATCGCAAGGCAGATGTAGAGCAGAGCCATGACCGAGGCGTCTTCTACCGCGTATAGGGCACCTGCAGTTATTCCGTCGATTATTACCCAAGGCCAGGTGCGCAGCCGGTTGAGCTTTCCCGGACGGACGATCGTGATCCCGTAGACACAGACAACCACGGCGAGCAGCGCGACGGGGGCGTCGATATGAAAGTTGCCGGTGATGAACGAGTAGATGAGGTCGTTGTTCAGGCACACGATCACGCAGAACAACCGGATGTAGAACATGATCCGGTACATCTTCACCAACAGCAGTTGTGTGCTCGGGCTCGCGTGATCCATTTTCCTCGTTAATCAGCTGAATCCAGTGCGTGCGATTCTACGTGCGCGCGCGAAACGAGGCCTCAGACTAACGGCCCAAAGTGGCCACGGACGAACGTCTCAGCGCTCGTAGACGGTGATGTCGAAGAAGTATTGGTCGTAGCGGTAGCAGTGATCTCCGAATTCGACGGACTTGCCCTCGGAATCAAAGGCGACGCGGCTCATCGTCAGCAGCGGATCGCCGGCGCGCAGGTCGAGCAATTTGCGCTCGCGGGCGTTGGGGCGACGCGCGCCGATCATCTGGTGTCCGACCGCAGGGCGGATTCCGGCCTCCTTCAGCACGTCGTAGAGGCCGTGTTCGTTGAGCATCTCTTCGGTGATCTCCAGGCTCGACGGCGGCAGCCAGTTGCGCATGAGAGCCATGGGCGTGCCGTCGGTTGAGCGCAGGCGCTCGATGAAGGTCAGCTCGGTGTCGAACGGGACTCCGAGCTTTTCGGCTGCCCGGGCGTCCTGCGTCTTGATTAGGGACAGGACTTTGGTGACCGGCGTTTTGCCCGAGGAGACCAGATCGTCGTAGAGGCTGGTGAGCTCGGCTTTGCGGTGGATGGCCTTCGAAGCGACGGTGGTGCCCACTCCCCTGCGGCGCACAAGCAAGCCGCGGTTGACCAGCTCGGCGATGGCCCTTCTGACTGTAGGACGGCTTAGCTCCAGGCGCTCGGCAAGCGAGAGCTCGTTCTCAAAGGTGTCGCCGGGCTGGAGGGCGCCCGATTCGATCGCGGCGGAAAGCTGCTCGGCGAGCTGATGGTACAGCGGGACAGGACTGACCCTGTCGATGGTCACGTGCAATTGTGGCGTCACAGCATCATTGTAACTTGAATATGACATTAAGTGCTATTTGAAAACTTGTTCTGACAATCTGTACCCGGGCTTTCCCAATGTTGTTCTATACCCTCCCTCGGCATCCGGCGTTCCTCTGACCGCCACCCCGCGCCTCCCCTCCTCGTCATCCCACGCCTCCCCATCCTCGTCATCCCACGCCTCCCCTCCTCGCCGTCACGCACTTTTCCCTCCCCACCATCCCCCGCCCCCTACCTCGTCATCCCGCGCGCAGTCGCGGGA
>JAISTE010000125.1 GCA_031272825.1 Propionibacteriaceae bacterium
GACGCCCGCTACGAGTTTGCGGACAGTACCTCCCCGCCTGGGAGCGAGGTCGAGCCCTTCCCCTACTACCAAATCCATTACACGGATGCTCAGGGCGTGGAACGTCTTGTGTGCTTCCAAGGGGGCAGTGTCGAGATGGCGAGCGAAGAACGGATGACGCACGCGAAGATGACGATCAACCTTCAACGCATACAAAACGAAGAGTGGGGCTATATATACGAAAGCCCGGAAGAGCTGAAGAACTCTGGCCTGTTGAAGTCGACATTTGAGCTCGACGGCTTCGAGCTGGACTCTCGAGATAACAACATCACCTCGTGCGCCTGGGATCAACTGTACGTGCCGCTCCTGATTGGAAACGAATACCTATATGGAACCAGAGACGAGCGCGTGGAGAGGCAGCAGCGGTTCCTAGATCCTACAAGCGGGTTCTCCTTCGTGAACAAGCTCACCCCACAGCAGATGCAGTCCGATTGGGGGATCACCTTCTGGGTGACAGCGATTGGATGCTACAAACTTCCTGGCTGTAAGAAACCCTCATCAGAGGAGGAGCCTTCTGAAGAAATCACGGCGGAGCAAGTCAACGGACTCATCGCCTCCATGCAGCAAGACGCCGAAGAGTGGGCAATCGAACACCAAGAGACGATCGGATACTTCCCCAACATCAAAGTCGGTGTGAGGCACCCGGAGCTGAGCGACGACGAGGATAAGCGAGACGCCACCTACAGCTACGGGCAATATCAAGTCGGCAAGTACAAGTGGGAGCAAGGCACGTGAGCATGAGCATCAAAATACGTCGCTCAAGCGACCAATTTTGATGCCCCAGGTTGCCTACTCGTGCATACGGCGGTCTTGAGCTTCTTACCCCAGCCGTCCTCTGGCCACCTGTTTGCCGCTCCCGGCGTCGAACAGCAGGACGCCGTCACCCGCGAAGCCGAAGCGAACCTGTTCGTCCAGCGCGTAGTCGACCGAGCCGAAGACCACCGAGGTAAGCAGCAGGTTCCCCACCCGGATGCGCAGGGTCGTGTCCATGCCGGTCGGCATCGACGAATAGACGACGCCCGTGAGCGGGCCGTCCTCGGAAATACGCACGGACTCAGGGCGGACGCCCACCACATATTCGGCCGCCGGATCGGTATTCCCGTCGACGGTCGGCACCCGGTACTTGAAATTCGACTCGGTGTTTTCCTTCTTCACATAGCCCTTGACCTTGGAACGCTCGGCCTCGGCGGCGGCCTGGGCCTGGGCGTCGGCGGCGATGGCGGATCGGGCGGCGGCCAGGTCTAGCGGCGTGTTGGGCGTGAACGTCAGGTGCTTGCCTTCCAACAACGTCAGATCTATCACCGAACCCGAGCCGGCTGCCGAGGCGTTGATGAAGTTGATCGACGGCGAACCCACGAAATCTGCGGTGAAGAGGTTCACCGGATCCCGGTAGAGGCTCAGGGGCCTGTCGTATTGCTGCAGCAACCCGTTGTCGAGCAGGCAGATGCGCGTGGCCAGGGTCATGGCCTCGGTCTGGTCGTGGGTGACGTAGACGAACGTCGCCCCGGTATCCACGTGCAGCCGCTGCAGCTCCGAGCGCATCTCCAACCGCAGCTTGGCGTCGAGGTTAGACAGCGGCTCATCCATGAACAGGACGTCCGGGCGCGGCGCCAGGGTGCGCGCGATGGCGACGCGCTGCTGCTGCCCGCCCGAAAGCTCGGAGGGATAGCGCTTGAGGTAGGGCTCGATCTTCACGATCGAAGAGACGTGCTCCAGCCGTTCCTCGATCTGCGCTTTGGACAGTGTCTTGTCGTTTTCCAGCCCAAAGACGATGTTCTGCCGCACGGTCATGTTCGGCCACAGCGCGTAGTTTTGGAACAAGAACCCGACCTTGCGCTTGTTCGGCGGCACGTTCACCCCCGTAGCGGAGTCGAACACCACCTTGTCGCCGATCGTGATCTTGCCCGACGTGGGCGTCTCCAGCCCGGCGATCATCCGCAAGGTGGTCGTCTTCCCGCAGCCCGACGGCCCCAGCAAGGTGACGAATGCGTTGTCGTCGATGCTCAAGCTCAGGTCGTCGACGCCGTAGTATCCGCCCCAACGCTTGGTGACGTGGCTGAGTTCGATTGCTGGCATGTTAACCTCCAAGGCCTTTGTCGATAGATGCGCCGGTCAGCTTGTTGACCGCCGTGTTGCAAACCAAAATGATGACGATCAAGATCAGGTTGATCGCGGACGAGTAGGCGTACAGGCCCATCTCGTCGAAGTAGTCGAGCTCCAAGGTGATGATCTTCGTCTGCGAGCAAAGCAGCATGAATAAGGTCAGTTCCCGCAGACAGGTCATGAACGGCAGCATGTAGCCCGAGATGATGGACGTCTTCTGGATAGGGATGATGATCCGCACCATACGCTTCCACCAAGGAATGCCCTGGATCATCGCCGATTCCTCGATCTCGTTGGAAAGCTGCAGCATCGAGTTGAGGGCGGCGCGCGAGGCGAACGGGATGTACTTGATGGTGCCGGTGATGATCAGCAGCGCGAAGGTGTTGAACAGGCCGAGCGAGGAGCCGAAGATGAAGAAGGCGACGCCCACGGCCAGCGCGGGCATCAGGTACGGCAAGAAGGCCATGTTGTTGACGAAGTTCGCCCACTTCGAGCGCCGGTTCTTGGCCACGCAGTAGCCGATCAGCAGGCCGATGGTTCCGGCGATCAGGGCCGCGCCCACCGCGACGATGAGCTGGCCGCGCACGCCGCCCCAGATCGTCGGATTGAACAAGATGCCCGGCTGGCCGAACAAGGAAGAATCGTTGGTGTCCGACGTCGTCCACCACTTCGTCGTCAAGTCATCGGGATCGCCGGTTCTCAAGAAGGAATAGTCGCCGGGGTTGGGCAAGAATGTCTCGAACGCGAAGGCGATGATCGGGTAGATCGACGTGAACAGGGTGAGTACCAGGAAAACTCCAGCGATCACCCAGCGGCCGACCGAACCGAGCTGAATCTTGGAGATCTGGCCGGACTTGCCCGAGACCGTCGTGTAGCTCTTACGCCCGGAGGTGGTGAGCTGGTTGCCGACCATCAGCGCGATGCCGAACAGCATCATGGTGACGGCCAGGATCGACGCCTGCCCCGCTTTTGCCACGTTCATGGAGACGTACTGGGTTGTGAGCGTCGAAAGTTTGAGGTAGTGGGGGACGGGATAGGAGCCCATCGCGGAGGAAAACACCAGCAGCGTGGTCGAGTAGATCGCCGGCTTGATCATCGGCAAGGTGATGCGCAGGAAGGTCTTCCAGCGCGGGGTGTTGAGGATGGTCGCGGCTTCTTCGAGGTTGGCGTCCATGTTGCGGAAGATCGCGCCGATGAAGATATAGGCGAAGGCCGAGTAGTGCAGGCCGAGCACGAGGGAGGAGGGGAACAGTCCCTGGCACCACCACAGCGGCATCCGCAGTCCGAAGACGGAGGCGAGCAGGCCGTCGGAGCCGCCGGTAACCTCGGCCGAGTTGAACAGGTTTCTCCATACGACGGCCAGCGTCCATTGCGGCATCACGTAGGGGAAGATGAAGATCGCGGAGAGCCACTTGCGGCACGGCATGTCGGTGCGGGTGACGAGGTAGGCGAAGATTCCGCCGTAGACGAGGGCCACCAGGCAGGCGAACGCGGCCAGCAGCACTGAGTTGAGCAGGGGGGTTAGGAAGTTGACTTCGAGGAGCTTGCCCATCGCCGGGGCGAAGAGGTTCTTCCAGTTGAGCAGCGTGTAGCACGACGTCGAGGTAGAGAAAAGCGCACAGTTCGCGCCCGCGCCGGTGGGGTCGTCGGATTGGCCGGGGTGAACCGTCACGGTATCGAGGACGATGGCGGACATCGCCGAGACCGTGGTGATGGTGAGCGCTACGCCGACGACGAGCAGCACCACGTTCCACGGTTTCTTGAAATACGCCCCCGCCCTGCGCATGGCGAGGGTGAACGTGCTTGTAGTTTCCATTTCCACCCCTATTTGTTTTGGGAAGGCCGGGGATTGCTCCCCGGCCAATCGTTTAGCTCTTCTGGCCGACGATCATGTCGATCCAGTCGCCCATGGTGGTGGAGACCTTGGACGTGTAGACCGGGTCTTCGATCACCAGGCGGCCGGCGGAGTCGTCGAGCCACCAGGACGGGCCCTTGTCGTTCTTGGCTGGGAACTCGTCCCCGCCGTCGTTGGAGTGGTCTTGGTTGATGGCCGAGTATGCGCCGTAACCGCCGATGTCCTTGCCCCAGGCTGCGAAGCCGTCTTGGGTGGTGGACATGTAGTTGATGAAGGCCATGGCCGTCCAGGGAAGCGGAGAAGTCTTGGTCAGCATCAGGTAGTGCTTGTAGCCGTAGCCGCCGAAGCCGGTGTAGTCGTCTTGGTAGGCGGCGATGTCCACGTTCTTGACCGAAGCCGAATCCGACTCCTCGATGGAGCGCAGCTTGGAGTACACGATCAGGGCCGTCGAACCGGCGGCGGACTTAGTGACCAGGTCGTTGCAGATCGGGCCGTCGTCCGTCTTCTCGTTGTACTGGGCCGCCCACAGCTTGGCCCAGGCCAGGCCATACTTGGCGTTGTCGCCCTCAAGCCCGAGCGTCTCGACGTCCGGGGCCACCTCGTCGACCGTCTTTTGGAAGTAGGCCTGCTGGTCGGCGGGAAGCTTGTCGAAGGCTGCCTTCAGTTCGTCGGCGTACTTGGGGGAGGTGAGCATGTATAGGAAGTTCTTGCCCACCGGCTCAGAGTTGACGCCCATGAACATCGGCTTCTCACCCTCGGCCACGAAGTCCCACACGTTCGTGTACTTCTTCGAGCCCAGGTTGTTGACCATGAACACCTTTCCGATGGTCTGCAAGGTCAGCGGGTTGCCGTCCTTGGCCTGGTCGCCGCCCCAATCCTTGGGGATGAAGTTGAGCAGGTTGCCGGTGGCGAGCATCTTGGACTGGATTTGGTTGCCGTCCTGGATGAGGGTCATGGAGTAGGTGTGTTTGGCCGAGTTGATGTCGGCGGAAAGAGCCTGGAAGATCGAGTTGTTCTTAGGCTGGCTCCATTCAATCTTTCCGTCATAGGACGGGTCGATTTTTTGCAGCTCGGCAATAAATGACTCGGCTGCCGTTGACCCGCGGCTAGAGTTGCCGATGCCGTACATCGTCTTTCCTTTAGATTCTTCGATGGCTTTCTTGTAAAGCTCCTGCGAAGAAAGCCCCTGCGCTTGGGCAATCACAGCGCTTAGCTCGGAATCCGCAGCCCCGGATCCCGATTCGCCCGAGCTGCAAGCCGCAAGCGGGAATGCCAGCGCGACTACGGAGAGCAGCGCAAGTGAACGTCGCATTGTTCGCTCCTTATCTGAAACCGCGCCACCACCCTGGGGCGCGTCCCTATTGGGTGAAGTGAGCGTAATCCTTACGTAACTAAGAAACAAAATCCGATGAAATGAAGGAGAATACAGAATAATAACGAAAATGAATGCTGCAATGAAATGCGAAGATAGTGTTAGGGATTAGGGGTTTGTTACTTTAGTTGCATATTGGTTTTGGGGGCGCGGGCGAAAGCCGCCCGCGCCCCCAAAACGCTCACTTGAACATGGCGTTCACTTCATCGTTGAAGGCATCCAGCGCGTCTACCGACTGCTGGCCGGACAAGATGGCGTCCATCACGGGTTGGTGCTTGGCCAAGATGTCGGCATAGTGGTCGGTGATCGGCGGAAGGTGAGTGGTTCCGTCCTCAACCTGCACGGTGAAGGCCGAGGTGTCGATACCCTCTTTGGCCCATGCCTCCTGCGAGATGTCGGAGGCCTCTTGCACCGCCGGGAAGACGACGCCGTAGGAAGCGACCTTCGTCTGGCAGGCGGCCGAACCCATGTACTTGACCCATTCCCAGGCCTTGTCGGGGTTTTCGGCAGAGGTGGTGATGGCGTCGGTGAGGCCGTTGAACAAGGAGGCACGCTGCCCGCTCGGGCCAATCGGCGTCGGGGCGTAGCCGATCTCGACGTCCTTGAGTGCCGTATAGCTCGAAACCATCCAGTCGCCCTTGGTCACCAGCGCGAACTTCCCTGCACCGAAGGATTCCAGCGCATTCTTGCCCATGGACGTAGCCGTCTCAAGGGTGTTCATATAGCCCTTCTCTATCATCTTGCGCACCCAGGCGATGGTGTCCTTGTAGTTCTTGTCAGAGAAGTTGTACTTGGTACCCCACGGGTTTTTGTCGGTGTACGTCCAGCCGGTGGTGAGGAAGTAAGGAGCGAACTGCTCCTGCGAGAAACCGGCCCCGCTATCTTCCAGCGCCAGGCCGTAGACGGCGACGTTGTCCTTGTCGAACCCGGCCTCGTCGCCGCGCTTGCCATTCTTATCGACGCTCAGATGGGCTATCGCCTTCTCGTAGGTTCCACCGTCAGTGGGGTTCCAGGTGAGCTTGTTCATCTCGTCGGCGCTGTAGCCTGCTTCGTCGACCAGCTTCTTGTTGTAGATGATGGCGATGGTGTCCCAGTCCTTCGGCAGCCCGTAAGAGTGGCCGTCCTTGAACTTCCAAACATCGGCCAGTCCCTTGTAGTACTGGCCCATGTCCAGCTTGTCGCGGTCGATGTAGGGCTGAAGGTCGACGATCTGCTTCTTGTTGACGAAATCGGCAAAGTAGTTGAGGTGGTCGGTGAAAACATCGGGGGCGGTACCGGAGACCATGGCTGTGGTCAGGTTGTTCCAGGCGGTCTGGCTGATCTTGACCTTGATGCCGGTCTCCTTAGTGAAGTCGTCGGCGCAGGCCTGATACTGGGGCACCTGGTTGGCGTCCCACAGCCAGTAGTCGATGGTGTCCGGATCCCCTGTGTTAGAGGACGACGAACAACCCGCGAGGTTCGCCACACCGAGGGCGGCGATGCCCACGAGGGCGGTTATCTTCTGGTTGAGTCTCATGGCGGAATATTCCTTTCTTGGTTATTTGATTCCAGAGAAGCCGATGGAGTTGATTAGGCGCTTGCCCAGCAGCAGGTAGAGCAAGATGACGGGAAGCGCAGCGAAGAGGGCGGCGGCCATCAGCCCGGCCCAGTCTGGGCCTGACTGCGGGGTTTGCCCTTTGAATATGCCCAGTGCGACGGTCAGGGTCTCGACCGCGGGTTGGCGGGCGATGAGCAGCGGCCACATATAGTCGTTCCAGGTGGTGATGAAGGTGAGCAGCGCCAGGGTGATCAGCGGTGCCGAGGACATGGGAAGGACGATCCGGGTGAAGCGCTTCCAGTGCCCGGCACCGTCGATTGCCGCCGATTCCTCGATCTCCCTGGGAATACCTAGGAAGAACTGGCGCATGAAGAACACGGCGAATGGCGTCATGAACATGGTGGGCAGCATGATCCCGAGGAAGGTGTTGATCAGCCCGAGGTCTTTCATCAAGACGAAGTTGGGCAGCATGGTGAACACCGGCGGGATCATCAGCGCGGTCAGAAAGGCGAAGAAGACCGCGTCGCGCCCCGGCCAGCGCAGTCGGGAGAAGGCGTAGGCCGCCATCGAGCAGCAGGCCACCTGGCAGATGGTGACGACCGTGGAGACGATCAGGGAGTTGCGCATGAACAACAGGAAGTCCATTGATGCCCCGGAGCCGCCCTGGGCTAAGGATTCTTCGAAGGACTGCAACCCGAGAACTCGCTTGATAGCACCGAGTGTGAAGTCGGCGGGCAGCAGGTTGGAGGCCTCGGCGGCAAGGGATGTGGTCGTCGAAAAGGCGGTGCGAACCATCCAATAGAACGGGAAGAGGGTGACGACCATGAACAGAATCAGCACCGCCCATGCGATGATCCTTCCGGGGTTCAGCTTCTTCTTGTGAACGCCGATTGCCTTGTGGGTGTGCAGTTCAGGCCCGTCGCCGAGCTCGCGCTTGCGACGTTTCGAGGCGGTGCGTGCGGGTTCCAATGTGCTTGTGCTCATATTCGTTTCCTTTCAGTCCAAGTCCGTCTGGTCGGCGCGCATCAGCTTCAGCTGGAAAAAGGAGACGAGGGCGAGGATCAGGAACAGTGCGACGGTCAGCGTCGAGGCGTAACCGAAGTGATAGCGGTTGAAGGCCAAGTCGTAGATGTAGTAGTAGATGACGCGGGTGGCGTTGACCGGCCCGCCTGCGGTAGTGACGGCCACGGTATCGAAAATCTGGAAGGAGCCGGTGATGGTCACCACCAGCACCATCGCCAGTACCGGGCGCAGCAGCGGGAGGGTGATCTTGAAGAAAGCCTTCACCTCGCCCGCCCCGTCGATGGCCGCGGCCTCGTAGAGCTGCGGCGGAATCGTCTGCAGCCCGGCGAAGATCAGCAAGGCGGTGTAGCCGACGTAGCGCCACACGTTCACCAGTGCAATCGTGGGGATGGAGAGTACCGGCGAGCCGAAGAACGCCTGCGGTTCCACGCCGATGGCCTCTAGCCCGATGTTGATGATGCCGATCAGCTGGTTGCACATCCAATACCAAACCAGCGCGACGACCACGTTGGCGATCAGGTACGGCAAGAGCAGCACGCCGCGCACGAGCAGCGAGGTGGTCAGTCGCTGCATGAGGACTGCCAGCAGTAGGGCGACGAGGGTTTGGACGCCGATGTTAATCACCACGTATTCGAGCGTCACCCAAAGGGCATTCCAGAACAGCTCGTCGGAGAGCATCGTCTGGTAGTTCTCCAGGCCGACCCAGTTGGCGTCGCCAAGAAGCTCAAAGTCGGTGAAGGAGTAGTAAAACCCCTTGATAGCTGGGTAGATGAAGAAAACCAAGAACCCGATTGCTGCCGGGAGAATGAACAACAGGGCGGGCTTGAGGTCGTTCTTCGGGGCTTTGGTTGGTTTTCCCTTTCGGGCTGTTTGGGCTCTGGCCGGTTGTTCAGCCAGAGCTGGTGCTGCTGCCATGCTCATGATTCCTCCTCGAATGAGACGAGCACCGGCTCGTCGGGTGGCAGGTCTGGGATGCGCAGACCGTGTTCGGCGAGCGTCTTTCCGGTGGCTGTCAGTCCTTCGCCCCACCAACGCAGAGGTTGATAAGGCGTTTTATCGACGGTCGAACGCGAGATTTCCAAGGGTTCCACTCTGTAGCTGCGCTCTGGGTCGAGCCCTCGGGGCCGCCACATTCCCGGGGGAGCGGTGATGGATGTCCCCATCGGGACGATCGCGAACAAAGCTCGCGTTCTGTCCTGAGACACGACCCCGTTCACCCAGAAGGCCGGGTCGGGGCTGTCGATGCGAATGGCCTTGCCTGTGTGCAGGAGGGGACGCCAGTGCTTGTACAGAGCGATCCACTCGGCTAGTTGCTCCCGTTCTGCCGCGGAGAGCTTGGAGACGTCCCACTCGACGCCCAAGTCCGCGAATATCGCTGTGATGGCGCGCATGGACAGGGACAGCCGTCTCCATGTCTGGTGGTTCTCGGAGGCCGAGATGTGGGAACCGAGCATCTCGGGCGGCACCAGCAGCGAGGTGTAGCGCTGGATTTGTTGCCGCTCGTGGGCGTCGGTGCAATCCGAGCCCCACATGCGGTCGGTTCGTTCCAAGATTCCTAAGTCCGCTCGCCCGCCTCCGGATGAGCAAGACTCAATCTCTAGACCGGGATGGTCTGCCTTGAGCTTATCGATCAGCCGGTAGACGGCGAGCGTCTGGGCGTGGACGGTAGCCCGCCCGGTTACCCGGTTTCCAGCTTCCACGAGGTCGCGGTTGTGATCCCACTTCAGGTAGGTGAGCTGGTACTCGTCGATGAGAGCGTCGAGCCGGGAGTGGATGTGGTCGTAGGCCTCGGGGATGGCCAGGTTCAGTACCTGCTGGTGGCGGCTTTCGGGAGGCAGACGCCACGGCATTCCCATGATCCAATCGGGGTGGGCGCGGGCCAGGTCGGAATCGGGATTTATCATCTCCGGCTCCACCCACAAGCCGAACTCCATGCCGCGTGCTCGGACGTGCTCTACCAGCGGGTGGAGACCGTCGGGCCAAACCTCCCGGTCAACCTCCCAATCACCGAGTCCGGCGTGGTCGTCGCGGCGGTGGCTGAACCAGCCGTCGTCGAGCACGAACCGTTCGACGCCCACCTCGGCAAACGCGTCGGCCAGCGAAACCAGGGGTTCGAGCTTGTGGTCGAAGTAGACAGCCTCCCAGGAGTTGCCGGTTACCGGACGCGGACGTCGGAGCGGATGGGTGGTGCGCAGGTATTCGTGAAAACGCGCGGAGAGCTCGTCCATTCCATTCCCGAAGGAGGCGAAGAGCCAGGGGCTCTCGTAGCTTTCGTCGCTTGCCAAGGTGATCTCGCCGGGCTGTAGAACCTCGCCGCCAGCCAGGATGCGTTCTCCGCTGGGCAGGCGCTCGGCCAGCATTCGGTGGTTGCCAGACCAGGCTGTGTGCACGCCCCAGATCTTCCCGGTGCCGAAGTCAAAGCCCTTTTCGCCTGCAAGTACTAGCAAGGTTGCATCCAGGCCGGTGCGTCCGCGGCACTCCTCGCGCACGTGGGTGCCCTGGGTGAACTCGTGCCTTTGCGGTGCGCGCTCGTGCAGATGGTGTCCGCCGAAATCCATAAGCTCGTCGGCCAGGTCGGGTACGGGGAGGGCAAGGGTCAGCGATTGGAGTTGATAGGGGCTGTTCCCGGTGTTGGTTAGCCTGGCGCGGAGCTTGGCCAGGCCCTGTGCGGTGAGCTCAATGTCGACGGCCAACTCAAGTTCGGCGTCGACGTCCTCGGCCTTGCAAACGCACGCCCAGCCGCCGAGGCCGTCTGGATCGCATCTCCAGGAGGTGGTCGCGAACTTGGTGGAGAATGCGCGGCCATCCCTGTGGCCTTCAATCCCGGGGGTACCTGGCCAGGAGCGGGAGTTTTCGGGCAGAACCGTAAGGAGGATCGGATCCTCGGGCATGTTGGAGGTTTGCCTGGGAGCGCTGGCCGCGGTGATCGAGGCGAGTTGGGCATCGTCGAGGTTCCCTAAGTCCTCGCCCCAGTACAGGATCGCAGGCGGGGCGTCCGGGCGGATGGCGAGCATCAGCGAAACGCCCCCGGCGCGCAGGTGTTGCAGGCGCTCGCTTACTGGGTGCGGGCCCTGCGCTTGAGCGTCCTGGGTTGGGCCGGTTTGTTCGGGCAGCTGTGCCGTCATCGCTGACTCCCTCGTCGTAGAACTATCGGTTGACGCAGTTAGTTTCACATGCAATAAACATGGGTGTCAACTTGGTTTCCGTAACGGTTTGATAACGCTTGATATGCGGCTGCATTCGGAAACTGTTGCTCATTTTTGTTGCCTAGGCAATCAACTAGGCCTAGAATCGGGGGAAAATTCTGAGCTGCAAAGGGGATCCATGAGCGAAACTCCTTCGTGGAGGCCGTTGGAAGGTGAAGCCCACAGGGTTGCGGTTGAGGTGCTCATCCACGGGCCGATTGCGCGCAGCGAGCTGGCCCGAAGGCTGGGGCTGTCGCCGTCGACCTTGACGCGTGTGGCCAGGCCGCTGATCCAATCGGGGCTTGTGCGCGAGTACGAGGCCAAGGGCCAAGCCGGGCCGACGGGAACCGGCAGACCGGTACAGCCGCTCGATATCGACCCGGCCTCGCGGCACTTCATCGGCGTGAAGATCACCTCGGATCAGGCCCACGGAGTACTTACCGATCTGCGAGCCAACGTCGTC
>JAISTE010000006.1 GCA_031272825.1 Propionibacteriaceae bacterium
ACCCCGGCTTCGCCAACCTGCACCCCTTCGCCCCGCTTGAGGATGTCACGGGCTACATCGACCTGATCTCCGAGCTGGGGGAGTGGCTCACCGAAATCACCGGCTACGACGAGGTCACCCTCTCTCCCAACGCCGGGGCCCAGGGCGAGTACACGGGGCTGCTGGCCATCCGTGCCTACCTGGACGCGAACGGCGGCTCCGAGCGCGACATCTGCCTGCTGCCGGCCTCAGCGCACGGAACCAACGCCGCATCGGCCGCCATGGCCGGCTTCAAGGTGGTACAGGTGTCCACGGCAGAGGACGGCTCGGTGGATTTGGCCTCCTTGGACGAGCAGCTGGCCAAGCACGAGGGCAAGGTGGCGTGCATCATGGTCACCTATCCCTCCACGCACGGCGTCTTCGAGGACACCATCACCGCTATCGCCGAGAAGGTGCACGCCGCGGGCGGACAGGTTTACGTAGACGGTGCCAACCTCAACGCCCTCATGGGCCTGGCCGCGCCGGGGTTGTTCGGGGCGGACGTCTCGCACCTGAACCTGCACAAAACCTTCGCCATGCCCCACGGCGGCGGTGGGCCGGGCGTGGGCCCGGTAACCGTGAAGGAGCACCTGGCCCCATACCTGCTCGACAAGGCCGTCACCGCCGCGCCCTTCGGCTCCGCGGGGCTGCTGCCCATCTCCTACGCCTTCATCGGACTGCTCGGTTCCGGCGGCCTGCGTCTGTGCTCGCAAACGGCGATTCTGAACGCCAACTACCTGGCCAAGAAGCTCGGCGACGCCTACCCGGTGCTTTACACCGGCGAGGGCGGTCTGGTGGCGCACGAGTGCATCTTGGATCTGCGCGAGATTACCAAGCGCACGCACATCAGCGTCGACGACGTGGCCAAGCGCCTCATCGACTATGGCTTCCACGCCCCCACCATGTCCTTCCCGGTACACGGAACCTTGATGGTTGAGCCGACCGAATCCGAATCGAAGGAGGAGCTGGATCGCTTCGCCGCGGCCATGCTCTCGATCGCCGAGGAGATCGCGCAGGTCGAGCGCGGCGTCTGGCCGCTGGAGGACAACCCGCTGGTGAACGCCCCGCACCCGCTCGCCGAGGTGGCGTCGGACACCTGGGAACACCCGTACTCCCGGGCCGTTGCGGCCTTCCCCGAAGGGGCCGAGCCTCAGCCGGCGGGATCCAACGCCCACGACAAGTACTGGGCCCCGGTGGCCCGCATCGACGGCGTCTGGGGCGATCGCAACTTCGTCGGCAGGCTCGCTTCAATTGCGCAGGGGGGCGACCCCTGCGTGGTTTAGGCTGTGATTGTGCGCGAGTATTGGGCGAGGGTGGCGAAGGTTCACTGGGTTGCGCATGTGATCCGGGCCGTCAGGCGCTACAACATTAGGCTGGGAAACCAGTTCGCCGCCGGGATCGCCTTCTACTCGACGATCGGGTTGATCCCGATCCTCATGCTGACGTTCTCGGTAGTGGGAATCGTGTTCACTACCGTGCAGCCCGAGTTGCTCGTCACCTTGGAAAACACGATCCAGGCCGCGCTCGGCTCGGAGAACGAGGTGACGGCCAAAGTACTTGAGGACATCAACCGTTCGCTCAACGATGCCCGAACCATGACCCCGCTCGTCATCGTGCTCGGGCTGTGGTTCGGCAACGTGTGGATGGGAAACCTCAAGCGTGCGGTTCGCGTGCAACTGCGGCCGCTGCTCGGCAAGCCGGAGGCCCGGCTGCCCATGTGGCTCGACGTCCTGGCGAACCTCGGCATCCTGGTCGTGCTGTTGGCCGGAATCATCGTCACCTTCTTCGCCATCTCGATAACCGTCTGGCTAGGGGAATTGCTGCACTTTCCGAGAACCGTAGCACTGCTCGTCTCGCTGGTTATCGGCGTCGGGCTGTTCTGGATGCTGCTTACCTTCTTCAAGGTAGACGCGCTTTCTCGCCGAGCCGTGTGGGAGGGTGCGGTGATCGGCTCGGTGGGACTCGGCGTACTGCAGTACTCCGCGACGGCCATCGTGCAGTGGTTCGGCCACAACCTCACCGCGGGGGTGTTCGGCTCTGCCATCGTCGTCATGCTCTTCGCAAACCTGTTCGCCACGCTAGTGCTGTTCGTCGGGGCCTGGGTGGGAACCTGGGAGCCGAAGGACAAGCGCGCCAGGGCGGTGTTGCCAGGGTTCGGTACTGGGGCTCCCGCCCCGGATCAAGCCCGGGGACGGGATGGCTATGTTCGGCAAGAAGTGGCCGAGGAATCTATGAAGACCGGCCTAGTCTTCGGTTGGTTAACGGGAGCGGCCACGGGCGCCGGAATCGGCGCAGCCGTGGCCGCTTGGTTGAAGCGCAAAAGCTAGAGCTGCTCTTCGACGTCCGTCTGCGGGACAGCCTTCGGCTGGCCGATGTCGGTGAGCAGGTCTTGGAACCACTTCTGGTTCACGTCGAAGGCCTTGCCGCCGGCGATGCGGTCGAAGGAGATGAGCGCGAGCTCAGTGGAATCGCTTTCCTCGTCGACGCCAATGACGCCGTCGTGGCCCTGGAGCGCGTGCTCGACAGCCAGGTCGCACATGCGGTGGATCAGGTCGAGGTCGTACTCGTTGGACTTGGCGGAACGGGCGAAGTAGCCGGACTTTTGCACCAGCACCTTCTCGGCGCGCAGCATGGTCGCGAACTGGCGGCCGAACCACTGACCGGGGTTGATCTTCTCGAGGCGAACATGCCCAAAGGCGTCGCGCGGAACTTCCTCTTCGCGGCGCTCCATCTCGGCGACGATGTCCTCGATGCCGGCACCCTCGGACAAGAAGATGTTGGCGCAGCCGTACTCGCTCATGATCTGCTCAAGGCGATCCGCCTCGGAAGCCAGATCGATATAGGCCTCCGGCACGTAGACGGCGTGGACGTCCCAGGCCTTCTCGCAAAGCCCGATTTCGGGCAGCCACTCTTGTTCCTTGACCCACTTGTGATACTTGCGCGCAGTCTCGGCAGTCAACCAACCGCAGTGGCGGCCCATGATCTCGTGGATGAGCAGGATGCGGGTTCCGGCGTTGTGCTCTGCCATCACGTTCTGGGCGAACACGGAGCCCTGCTCGGCGGCGGTGTCCGCACCGAGGGACTGCTTGATCGGGATAATGTCGTTGTCGATCGTCTTGGGAAGGCCGACGACCGAGAGCTGGTACTCGTTCTCGGCCAGGTAGGCTTCAAGATCGGCAGCGGTGGTGTTGGTGTCGTCACCGCCGATGGTGTGCAAGATGGTGACGCCGTCCTCGACCAAACGATCGGCGGCGACCTTCAGCGGATCCTGCCCTGGGCGAACCATTCCGCGCTTGACCAGGTCTTTGACGTTGGTGAGCTTGACGCGGGAGTTCCCGATGGGGGAGCCGCCGAAGCGCTCAAGCAGCAAGGGGTTCTTGCGTACCGGCTCGGTTACCTCAATGTAGTCGCCGAGCAGCAGGCCCTGGTAGCCGTTCTTGTAGCAGATGATCTTGGTTTCGGGCGAGCGCTCGGTGTACAGCTTGATGAGATTACCGATTGCCGTCGACAGGCACGGGGCGAAACCGCCAGCCGTGAGGATAGCGACCTTGTTTGGCATATATCTTCCTCGAATGGGTTACGTTTGCGAGGTCATTCTAATGCCATCAACGGTGTTGTACTTACAAAGTCCCGGCTCCGATCAGCTGTACGCGACCGCAGCCCTCATCACCGGCAGCGCCCGCTCGTAGGCCTTGAGATAGCGTGCGAAGCCCTCCACCAGCTTCGGATCCGGCTCGACGACGTCGATCTCGGCCCCTGCGAAGATGGCCTGGTCGAGGTAATCGCTGAGCGTACGCTCATCACCCAGATACGCGGCCAGGACGGCCATGCCCCAGGCCCCGCCTTCCCCTGCGGTTTGTGAGACGGCTACCGGCGAGTTGAGCGCGGCGGCCAGGGCCGCCTGGGCGACCCCCTTGGTCTTGAACAGCCCGCCGTGGGCGAGCATCGACGTCAGCTCAATGTCTTCGGCTTCCAGGATTCTCATGCCGATGGCCAGCGTCCCGTAGATCGCATAGATTTGCGAGCGCATGAAATTGGCCAGATTCAGGTGCGAATCTGGCGTGCGCAGTACCAGCGGGCGGCCCTCTGACAGGCCGGTCAGCACCTCTCCGGATAGATAGTTATAGGACAAGAGTCCGCCGCAATCGGGCTCGGCGGCCAGCGAGGACTCGAACAGTGCCTTGAACACGGCCCCCGTATCGGCCTCGGCGCCGAGCGCCTTGGCGAACTCGGAGAACACCCCGGCCCAGGCGTTCACCTCGGAGGCGCCGTTGTTGCAGTGCACCATCGCGACCGGATGACCGGCGGGAGTATTGACGACGTCAATCTCTACGTGGACGTCCTTGAGCGGGCGTTCCATAACCACCATCGTGAAGATCGACGTCCCGGCTGAGGTATTTCCCGTACCCGGCTGTACCGCGTTGGTCGCCACCATGCCGGTTCCGGCATCGCCCTCGGGCGGCGCGAGCGGGATGCCCGCAGCGAGGGTGCCGCTCGGATCGAGCAGCCGTGCGCCTTCCTCGGTGAGTGCTCCGGCCTCGGCTCCGGCTGGAAGAACCTCGGGGAGGATGTCGCGGATCTTCCACGGGAAAGCCGCGGAAAACTCGGCGTCGAAGGCGTCCAGCATGGCGGCGTCGAAGGTGCCGGTGGCCGGGTCGATGGGGAACATGCCCGAGGCGTCGCCCACGCCCAGAACCTTGCGCCCGGTTAGCCGCCAGTGCACCAGCCCTGCCAAGGTGGTCATGTGGGCAATCTGCGCGACGTGCGGCTCGCCGCCCATGATCGCGTGGGCAAGGTGGGCCGCGGACCAGCGCTGAGGGATGTTGAAGCTGAACAGGTCGGTGAGGCGGCTGGCGGCGTCCTCTGTCATGGCGTTGCGCCAGGTGCGGAAGGGAACGAGCTGGTTACCCTCGGAATCGAAGACCAGGTAGCCATGCATCATGGCTGAGACGCCGATGGCGCCGGTGGTAGCCAGGGCGACGCCGTACTTGCTTTGGACGTCGGCGGCCAGCGAGCCGTAGGCCTCCGCCAGCCCCTTCCACACGAGCTCCAGCGGGTACGTCCAGATACGGTTCTCGAACGAGTTTTCCCAGTCGAAACCGCCGCTGGCCAGCACATTCCCCTGCTTATCGATGAGAACGGCCTTGATGCGGGTTGACCCCAGCTCGATGCCGATGGCCGTTTGCCCCGATTCGATGATTTGCGCAACTGAACTCATTTGTCCTCCTGCCCGCCGGCGCCGCAGCCGGTCTGCCTGATCGGCAGCCTACAACAGCGACCCGGAGGATTCAGCGATAGCGGCCAAATCTGAGAGCGTGCGTCGATACGCAACCCGAACACCTCGGGTTCCTGCGCTTCAGCGTCAGCGGCTACTTCGGCAAGAGATCAAGGACGATCTTGCGGCTGCCCGCCCCCTCCTCGCGGTTCTCGGAGAACTGAAGTTTGCCGTCGTTCATCTTGGCATTGGCGATCATCAGCTTGATGCGGTTGAGCTGGTTGACCTCGGACGCGCCCGGGTCGTAATCGACAGAGACGATATTCGCCTGCGGGTAGAGCCGGCGCAACGCCGAGAAAACGCCGCGGCCCACCACGTGGTTGGGCAGGCAGGCGAACGGCTGGGCGCAGATGATGTTGGGGCAGCCGGTTTCGATCAGGTCGATCATCTCGGCGGTGAGCAGCCAGCCCTCGCCGGCGTTGGTACCCAGCGAGACCACCTGCTGCGCCTTCTCGGCTAGCTCAGCCAGGGGAGTGGGCGGTTCGAAACGCTCCGAGGCCTCTAAGGCCGCCTCCATGGGCTTGAGGTACTGGTCGAACAGCCAGATCCCGGCCTTCTTCCCGTAGCGCGACCACTTGCCGATGCCCAGGTTCTTCCAGCGCCAATCGCCGGTCAGCATCGACTGGGTGAAGAAGTCGAGCATCCCGGGAACGACGGCCTCACAACCCTCGTCCTCGATCACCCCGACCGCGTGGTTGTTGGCGTCGGGATGGAATTTGACCAAGATTTCCCCGACGACGCCCACGCGCGGCTTGCGGGGTATGTGCAGCAGCGGCAGGGAGTCGAACTCTGCCACCAGCTGCTTGATGATCTTCCCGTAGCCCGCGCGTTTGCCGTCGAGCTCGCCGGTCGAAAGCCAGTGCTGGCAGCGTTCGTCCCAGCGGTAGTAGAGCTTCTGGGCGCTGCCGGGCTCCACCTCGTAGGGGCGAACCCGCAGCAGCACGTTCTGGAGCAAATCTCCGAGCACGAGGGCCTGAATCCCCTGGTGAACCAGCGGTGCGGTGATCTTGAAGCCCGGCTGTTTCTCAAGGCCCTGGGCGGAGAGTGCGAGTACCGGGATCTGCGGGTATCCGGCGTCCTTCAGGCCCTTGCGCAGCAGCGCCGCGTAGTTGGAGGCGCGGCACATGCCGCCCGTTTGCGTGATGACGACCGTGGCGTGGTCGGGGTCGGCCCCGCCGGTCTCGAACGCGTTGATGAGCTGTCCGATCACCATGATTGCCGGGTAGCAGGCGTCGTTGTTGACATAGCGCAGCCCGCACTCGACATCCTCGGGAGTCGTATGCTCCAGCACCTTCACGTTGTAGCCGTGCCGGCGCATCACCGGGGCGATCATCCTGAAGTGGATGGGCGACATCTGCGGGGCGAAGATCGTGTGGGTGCGCTTGGCCTCTTTGTCGAACACCGGCGCGTCTTGTTCTTCCACGTCCGCCAGCGGGGAGCGGGTGGTGTCGACCTCGACGTGCCGCTCGTCCGCCGCGGCCTTGAGCGAGCGCAGCCGGATTCGGGCCGCCCCCAGGTTCGATACCTCGTCGATCTTGAGCAGCGTGTAGTTATCGCCCGCGCGCTCCAGAATCTCCTGCACCTGGTCGGAGGTGATGGCGTCCACCCCGCAGCCGAAAGAGTTCAGCTGCACCAGCTTGAGGTCGTCCTGCGTGGCGACGACGCCTGCCGCCTCGTACAAGCGCGTGTGGTATGCCCACTGGTCGCGCACGCGGATGGGGCGCTCCAGCGAGCTGTCGCCGAGCAGCCCGAGCACCGAATCCTCGGTGAAGACGGCCATGCCGAGGGAGTTGATCACCTCGGGGATGCCGTGGTTGATCTCCGGGTCGAGGTGGTAGGGGCGTCCGGCGAGCACGATGCCGCGCATGTGATGCTGACGGATGTAGTCGAGCGCGCGGCGGCCCTCGGCGCGGACGTCGGCCTTGACCTGGGCGTCCTCGGCCCAGCCCTTTTCCAGCGCCTCCCTGGCCTCGGCCTCGGTGACGTTCCAGTCGGCGAAGATCTCGACCAACCGTTCAACTAGCTTCTCGCGGTTATCCAGGTTGAGGAACGGGTTGAGGAAGCGCACGCCCTCCTTGCGCAGGCCGTCGATATTGTTCCAGGCCACCTGCGGGTACAGCGCGACGACCGGGCAGTTGAAGTGGTTGTCGGCCTGCTCAAACTCCTGATGTTCGAACGAGACGCACGGGTAGAAGATGGTCTTCACGCCCTGATCGAGCAGCGATTCGATGTGCCCGTGGACGAGCTTGGCCGGGTAACACACGTTCTCCGATGGGATGGTCTCCATGCCTTTCTCGAACAGGTCATGGTTGGAACGCCCAGAGATGAGCACCCTGAAGCCCAGCGCCGTCAAAGTGGTGAACCAGAACGGGAAGTTCTCGTACATGTTCAGCACCCTCGGGATGCCGATATCGCCGCGGGTGGCCTTCGCCTCGGTCAGGCGCCGGTAGGAGAACAGGCGCTTGTACTTGTAGTCAAACAGGTTGGGGATTTCCGACTTCTTGGGCCTGGCCTCCAGCGACGCCCCGCGTTCGCAGCGGTTTCCGGAGACGTGACGGGTGCCGTCGGAGAATGTGGAGATGGTGAGCGCGCAGTGGTTCTGGCAGTGTTTGCAGTTGTCGAAGGCAGTTTCGAGGTGCAGCTTCGAGAGCTCATCCCAAGATTTCAGCGTGGAGCGGGGTACTTCCGTCATCCTGCGCGTAGTCGCAGGATCTCCCTCTTGAGTTGCTGCACCAAGGCGGGTTAGATCCTGCGACTGCGCTTCGCTTGCGCAGGATGACGGGGTGGGGGAAGTCAGCGCAGCGTCATAGTGCGCCTGCGCGGTGAGCGCGGCACCGTAGGCACCCATGAGCCCGGCGACGTTGGGGCGCGTCACCTCGCGGCCCGTCAGGTTCTCGAAGGCTCGCAAGACGGCGTCGTTCAAGAAGGTGCCGCCCTGGACGACGATCTGATCGCCAAGAGCCGCAGAATCGCGCAGCTTGATCACCTTGTACAACGCGTTTCGGATCACCGAATAGGAAAGCCCGGCGGCGATGTCTCCCACCGTCGCGCCCTCCTTCTGGGCTTGCTTGACCGAGGAGTTCATGAATACCGTGCAGCGAGAGCCCAGATCAACGGGGTTTTGGGCGAAGAGTGCCTGGTGGGCGAAATCTTCGATACCCATGCCCATCGTCTGGGCGAAGGTCTGCAAGAACGAGCCGCAGCCGGATGAACAGGCCTCGTTCACCGCGATGGCGTCGATCGCCCCGTCCTTGATCTTGAGGTACTTCATGTCCTGGCCGCCGATGTCGATGATCGACGTCACGCCCGGGTTCAGGTGCGCGGCAGCCCGGTAGTGGGCCATGGTCTCGATCTCGCCGTCATCGCAGCCAAGGGCCGCCTGCACCAGCGATTCTCCGTAGCCGGTGACGCACGCGCGCGAGATTTCCACTCCTTCGGGAAGCTTCGCGTAGAGCTCTTCCATGATGCCGATGGCCGCGGTAACCGGATCCCCGGCGTTGGAGGCGTAGTACGAGTAGCGAATACCGCCGTCGGAATCCATGAGCACGGCCTTGATGGTCGTCGATCCTGCGTCGATGCCGAGAAACGCCGGGCCGCTCATCTCCTCGATGGGAAGAACCGGAATGGACGCGCGTTCGTGGCGGGCCTTGAACTCGGCGTATTCGGATTCAGAGCCAAACAGCGGATCCATACGTGCCGAGAGAATCGGCAGCTGAGTGGCGTTCTCCAAACCGGCCCGGAGCTGCTTGGCGGATAGGGCAGTGCCCTCGGCTAGCAGCGCCGCTCCGCGCGCCACGTAGAGGTGGGCGTCGTCGGGGGTGGTGAAATCCTCGACCAGCCCGTCCAAGGCGCGCTGGAAGGCGGCCCGAAGCTGGGGGAGGAAGTGCAGCGGCCCGCCGAGGAATACCACGTGGCCGCGAACCGGGTGCCCGCAGGCCAGGCCAGCGATCGTCTGGGTGGCGACCGCCTGGAACACGGAGGCGGCCAGGTCTTCGTGGGCGGCACCTTGGTTGATCAAGGGTTGGAGGTCGGATTTTGCGAAGACCCCGCAGCGCGAGGCGATGGGGTAGAGGTTGCGGTAGTTCGCCGCCAGGGCGTCCAAGCCGGCGGCGTCGGTGTGCAGCAGCGTGGCCATCTGGTCGATGAAAGCACCCGTGCCGCCCGCGCAGGTGCCGTTCATGCGCTGCTCGGGGGCGGGCTTTAGGAAGGTGATCTTGGCGTCCTCGCCGCCCAGCTCGATCACACAATCGGCATCGGGATACTCGGCTTGGATGGCCCGCGTGCCCGCGATCACTTCTTGAACGAAGGGAACGCCCATGAGGTCGGCTACCTGAAGGCCGCCCGAGCCAGTGACGGCAGTGGTGAAGCAGTTATCGCCGAAGACCTCACCGATCTCTCCCAGCAGCTCCCCGAGGGAGGAACGAACCGAAGCTTGGTGGCGGCGGTAGTCGGAGAAAACGACACCGTCCTTGTCCATCACCACGGCTTTGACGGTAGTGGAACCGATGTCTAAACCGAGGCGTAGCATCCTTACCATGTGTGGCAGTCTAGCCGCTATCGGTCAAAATCCTGTGACGCCGTAGACGCTGAACAAAAGCAGCAACATTGGGTAGAGGAAGTAAAACACCCGCTCAGCCATTGGCCCCATGCCCAGTTCGTTGTTCCTGAAGTGCAAGATGACCAGCCCCATCGCCGGGGTGACCACGCACAGGGCCCCGACGAAACCGGCGGTCATCATCATCGTGTTTACCTTCGAGCGCAAGGTGGCGAAGATGATGACGAACAAGAACAGCACGATGCCGCCGGGGAAGAAGCCGAAGCGCGTGTAAACGTTGAAAATAAGCAACCACAGTATTGCAGCGAGGGAAACCAGCACACAGCCCAGCACCTGCTGGGCCTTAGACATCTGCGAACCGCGCAGGTAGCGAAAGAAGTACAAGACGGCCAGCGAGATCAGCAAGGCCCACACCGGGTTTTGCGAGCGCATATCGAATGCAGTGCCGTAGACGGAGAAGTCGTAGAGCGGCTCGGTGATAAGCGCGAGCACCAGCAGCCGCAGGACGTAGTTCTTCAGCGAAGACGTGTGCTCGAAACCGGAGAGCAAAAGCCACGCGTAGATCGGCAGGGCCGTCCAGGAGAGAATCTCCGTGACCACGTAGATGGTGAGCTGATCCAGGGGAATGTCGTTTGCCGTCGCTCCGGCTCCCAGCAGCACGATGCCGTGCCCGACGACGGACGTCGAGAAGATCCCGAAACAAAGCAAAATCAGGGCGATGACCTTGAGCTTGAAGTCGCTCAGGCCCTTTACCGAAAGCTCCTCGGTTGCCATCTCACCTCCAAACATGGTTGGGGCCGGGCGAACCCGGCCCCAACAACTCTAGTAGCGCTTAGCCCTTGACCGACCCTGCCATGGATGCGGCGTAGAAGCGCTGCATCACGATGAACAAGATGGCGATCGGGATCGATACGCACACGGCTGCCGCGGCGAAGCGGGCGAACCACTGGTAGATGTACTCCTTTTGCAGCATCAGCCACATCCCGGGAGCGACCGTGTAGTACGCCTGTGAGACGATGACGACCTTGGCCATGACGAAGTCGAGCCACGGGGCCAGGAAGCCGATGATGGCCTGGTAGACGATCATGGGCTTGGTGACCGGCAAGATGATCTTCGTGAACACCTGCCACTTGGTGCAGCCGTCCAGCGTCGCTGCCTCGTCCAGGGACATCGGGATAGTGTCCATGAAGCCCTTCATCACGTAGAAGCCAGCCCCCGTGCCCGCGGAGTAGACGATCGTCAGGGTAAAGATCACCCAGGCGTCGGACGTCGTCTGCAGGCCGATGGCCTGGAGCAGGAAGTAGACGATGATGACGGACATGATGCCGGGGAACATGCCCAGCACGAGCGCGAAGTTCATGAACGGCTTGCGCATGATGAAGCGCAGGCGGCTCATGCAGTACGCCACCGAGAGCACGAAGAACAGCGAGATCGCGCACGTGAAGATCGCGATCATGAGCGTGCGGAAGAACATCGCGGCGAAGTTCAGCGTGTCGGTTTCGGTGAACAGCTTGATGTAGTTGTCGAACGTGTACTCGGTCGGGAAGAACGTCGTCGTGTTCGGGCTCGTGTTCTTGTTGAACGATTCGAAGAAGATCCAGATCACCGGGATCAGCCAGATCACGGACATGACGGCCAGGAACACGTGGGCGAGCACGTCTCCGACTACCCGACGGGTGTGGATATTGCCCTCGCGCTTCTTCTTGGCGGGTGCTCCGACTTTGCGGATTTTGGTGTCTTGCGCAGCCATCAGCGGAATCCCTCCTCGTTCTTGTACGAACCGCTCGAACGGTAGGTGATGAGCGCGACCACGGCCAGCACGATGAACGTCAGAATGCCGATCACAGCGCCGATGTTGTAGTTGCCTCTATCGACGGACAAGCGGTAGAGCCAGGTGATCAACAGGTCCGTGTCTCCTGCGGATTCACCGACCTGCGTTGGTGCCCCGTTAGAGAGGAAGAAGATCACATTGAAGTTGTTCACGTTGCCGGTAAAGGTGGTGATCAAGTAGGGCGTCATCACGAAGAAGATGTACGGCATGGTTATGTAAATGAAGGTCTGGCCCCAGTTGGCGCCGTCGATCCTGGCTGCCTCGTAGAGCTCGGCCGGGACGTTTTGCAAGATGCCGGTGATCTGCATGATCGTGTACGGCACACCGACCCACAGGTTCACGATGATGACGGTGACGCGCGCCCAAGTGGTGTCCGTCCAGAAAGGCATCGCGGTGTCGATCAGGCCCCATCCTTGGAACATGGCGTTCACGATGCCTTCTTGGGTGAGCATCTGGTGGAT
>JAISTE010000066.1 GCA_031272825.1 Propionibacteriaceae bacterium
CCGGCGAGGATGGACTGGTCGGGTGCGCCGAAGTTCTTGTAGTTGCCGCCGGTTACGCGCTTGAGGGTGGGGACGAACACGTGAGCAAGCATCGTACCAGTGTCGTCCGCAGAGGAACCTTGCAAGGTGGTTCCGGATGATGTGAGTGTCACATATCGCAAATAGCTACTGGTGTTCTTCCAGAACTTCTCGAAGCGCTCGTTGTTGTCATATGAGATCAAAGACAACCCCACGATCTGGGGGGTATAGCCGACCTGCAGTACCGACCGGTTGCCGGGCACTGTTCCGGTCTTACCCGCAATCTGGATTCCGGATGTCCACAGCTGCCTAGACGTTCCGCCTTCTACAGACTTCCTCATGACCGCGGAGATTGAGTTGGCTAGCTCTTCCGATATGACGGGTTTTTCTTCGCAGTTGCTGCCATCACGCGGAGGGATCTCCCCTCCGTTTACAGTGTCGTTGATGGTCTTCACCATAACCGCCGTGCAGTGAATGCCTCCAGATGCGACCGTTGCGTAGGCCTCCATCAAGGAGATCGGGGCCATCTCAACGGCGCCGAGCGTGAACGAGGGCATGGTGTAGTAGTAGCTCAATTCTCGGCTGGTATCCGCCAGCCTCAGGCCGAGAGTCTCGGCCATCTTCACTACATTGCAGGTACCGACGGATTGGATCAAAGTAGCGAAGAAGTTATTGGCAGAGTTCTGAACGCCGCTGTACAGATTCCGGGTTCCACCGCCGTCAAACACCTCCCAACTTCCGTTCAGTTTGAAAGGGCCGCCGCATTCATCGGGGTTATAGAACGTCTTCCCTTTGTACTGTGTGGGATCCTTGGCGCTCACCGTTACCCCAGCTCCATAACCCTCAGCCAGCGCCGTCGCCGTAGTGAACATCTTGAACGTTGACCCGCCGTGGAACCCGTCGGCCCCGCGCATGTCTTCGGTCATGAAGTAGTTATAGTAGGTCTCGCCCTTCCACTTCTTCGTTTCCTTCCCCTCTTCGTTGAGGATGCAGCTGCCCGTGTCGTCGGTCTTACAGTTATTGCCTATCTTCGGGCGGCTCTGGGCCATGGCGATAACCCGCCCGGTGCCGGGCTCGATAAACCCGATCAACCCGATGGCCTCGTCTTTGGCTGCGATCTTCTTCGAGCCGGACTTCAATTCCTTCTGCGCCGCGTCCTGGCTCTTCTTGTCGAAGTCGGTGATGACCTCCAGCCCGCCGCGGCGCAACCTGCGTTCGCGCTCTTCCTTGGTCGAGCCCAGCTGCGTGCTGCCGTTGTTGATTAGCTCGTCGTAGGCCATATAGCACAAGAACGGGTACTTGGAGGAGACGCAGCCGTTGGTTGGGATCGTGGCCTTGATGCCGAGCGGCTCGGCCTTCGCGGCATCGGCCTCGGCCTGGGTGATGACGCCCACCTCTGGGTCGGCCAAGCGATCGAGCACGTTGTTCCGGCGCTCGGTGGCGTAACCCTCGAACTGCTCGGGGTCGGTCGCGTACGGGTTGCGAACCATGCCAGCCAGCAAGGCCGCCTGGGGGAGGGTGAGTTCTGCTGCCGAGACGGAGAACCAGCGCTTGGCCGCCGCCTCGACGCCATAGGCTCCGCCGCCGTAGTAGGAGATGTTGAGGTAGGCCTCCAAAATCTCATCTTTCGTCATCTCTTTTTCCACGGAGACGGCGTAGCTGAGCTCGCGCACCTTGCGCGCGAGGGTGTCCTCGGTAGCCTCTAGCTGGGCCTGCGTGTCGTTCTTGGCCTTGGCGTTCAGCACCAGCGCCGAACGCACGTACTGTTGGGTAATAGAAGAGCCGCCCTGCGTAGTGCCCTGGGCGGTACTCACTAGCGCGCGCAGCGTGCCGCTGACGTCGATGGCCCCATGCTCGTAGAAGCGGTGATCCTCGATGGCCACCTGAGCCTTGATCATGATGTCAGCAATCTCGGAAAGCGGCTTGTAAATGCGGTTTTCGTCGTAGATCTCGGCCAGGAGCGTGCCATCGGAATTCTTGATGGTGGTCTTCAGCGCCGGATCCCACGGCTCCATGGCCTCCGGGAAATCCGAAACGAACGAAGCGGCGGCCGCGCTGGCCGTCGTCAATACCGCCAACCCTGGAACGATGAGACCTGCCGCTACCAGCCCCGACACCACCGAAAGCACCAGCATCAGCATTAATGAGTACGCCTTTTTCCCCAATTGCATGGCGCAAGGATACCGTGAGCACCAATGAAAAGAGACGAATGGCCCAAGCTCGGGATTGGTTGGGTTGTTTACCTTTGGTAGGATTCCTCCCACATCGTAGGTATGGGTGCCGAACGAAACCTAGTGCTTGGTATCGAAAACTAAGGACACTACAATATCTGGCACTAGCTGTTCAGGGAGAGCTAGGAAGAGAGGTGCTTAGCGATGTCGCTATTAGAGGCGGAAAACTGGATGGTGCATGCCAAGTGCAAGGGAACCAACGACGAGATGTTTCCCGAGGGCTCGGCGCAGAAGAAGGCGCGCAACGTGTGCCAGGGGTGCAAGGTTAGGCTGGAGTGCCTGGCCGAAGCGTTGGACAACCAGATCGAATGGGGCGTCTGGGGAGGCATGACCGAGCGCGAGCGCAGGCAACTACTTAAGCGCCGCCCGCGAGTCACGTCTTGGTACGAGGTGTTCGCCAACAAGGACGCATACGGGGTGGTTCCCACCCGCTGAGCTTCGCTGACGGAGTTGTTATAAGCCCGCGCTAGGCTGGCCGCATGAATGAAGAAGTGGCCGAGAAACTGCCAAGCGTGAGGCTGGCCGAGCTCGGAATTTCGCTCCCGAGCGTGCCAGCGCCGGTGGCGAGCTACATCCCCGCGATCTTGTCCGCAGGCCAGGTGTACACATCCGGCCAGCTCCCCAGTGCCGACGGCCAACTGGCGGTCGGCAAATTGGGCGCAGAACTCGGGGTTCAAGAAGGCGCGGCGGCGGCGCGTACGGCGGCGTTGAACGCGCTCGCGGCCTGTGCTGAGGCCGTCGGCGGGGTGGACAACCTGCGCCGCGTGGTGAAAGCCGTTGTCTATGTGGCTTCCGCCCCCGGCTTCACCGAACAGCCCAAGGTAGCCAACGGGGCTTCCGAACTGCTGGGCCAGGTCTTCGGCCCGCGCGGCGCACACGTGCGCTCGGCGGTTGGGGTCGCGGAACTCCCGCTCGGCGCGTGCGTCGAAGTGGAGCTGGTGTGCGAAGCGAGTGCGGCGTCGTTTTGATGGAAGAACCATTGAACCAGCCGAATTTTGAGGCCGGTAGGGGTGGGCGTTCCGGCTCATCCCGTCCACGCAGCGCTGAGTCCGCCAACAGCGGACATGCGAACGCCGGAGTCGACCAGCCGCACGCCGTCTTCGAGATTCTCGGCCAGGCCTACCCTGACGCGCACTGTGAGCTGGATTTCTCCAGCCCCTATGAGCTGCTGGTCGCGACCATCTTGTCTGCGCAGTGTACGGACGCACGGGTCAATAAGGTGACCCCGGCGCTCTTTGCCAAGTACCCCGACGCCGCCGCGTTGGCCGGGGCAAATCGAGCTGAGCTCGAAGAGCTGATCCGCTCCACCGGGTTCTTTAGAAACAAGGCCGACAACTTGCTCAAGCTCGGCCCGGCCCTGCTGGCCTATGGCGGCGAGCCGCCCAAGGACATCGACGAGCTGGTCAAGCTCCCCGGTGTCGGGCGTAAGACGGCCAACGTGCTGCTCTCAGAAGCCTGGAACATCCCTGGCTTGACGACGGACACCCACTTCATCCGTCTTTCCAACCGGCTGGGCTGGGTGAAAACCAAGAACCCAGAGGCGGTAGAGCGCGAGGTCGGAGCCCTGTTCGATCCCTCTGAGTGGAACCGGCTGGATCAACGCCTCATCTGGCACGGCCGACGCCGCTGCCACGCCAAGAAACCCGCCTGCGGTGCCTGCCCGGTAGCCGAGCTCTGCCCCTCCTACGGCACCGGCCCGACCGACCCAGAAGAAGCGGCAAAGCTGGTGAAAGAGTGAGGAGTAGGTCTTTGACTCCGATTTTATTTCTCCCCACCTCGTCGTCCCGGGGTCTCTCTACCTCCTCGTCCCGGGGTCTCCCCACCTCGCCGTCTCTGAGACTCCCCGCCTCGCCGTCTTTGAGACTCCCCACCCCGTCGTCCCGGGGTCTCTCTACCTCGTCGTCCCTGAGACTCCCCACCTCGTCATCCTGCGCGCAGTCGCAGGATCTCATCCCCCAACAACCCCCAAAACAGAAAGTAGCCCAATGCCACTCCCACAATCGGTGACTACCTGGCCGCAGAAACTCGCACCTATCCCGTCCCGCGAGATCGCGAGCGACGAGAAGCAATCAGCCGTCTTGGTGCTGCCCTATGGTGACCCGGCAGACCCAACCATCGTGTTCGTCGAGAAGACCGACACCCTGCGCTTCCATGCCGGGCAGATCGCCTTCCCAGGCGGGCAAATCGAGGCAGACGACACCTCCATCGCCCAGGCCGCGCTCAGGGAGGCGTGGGAAGAGGCGGGGATCAAGGCCGATTCGGTTGAGATTCTGGGGATGCTGCCCGTCGGCTCCATCCCGCGCAGCGGTTTCTTGGTCTACTCGGTAGTGGGCTGGTGGCTGGAGCCGGGCAAGCTCGGCCCGACCGACCCGGGCGAGATCGCAGCCGTCCACACGCTGAAGTTTTCCGAGCTGGCCGACCCTGCGAACCGCGTGACGTGGCAGCATCCGCAAGGTTTCACGGGCCCGGGGTTTGCCGTCGGTGAGCTGTTCATTTGGGGCTTTACTGCGGGCGTCGTCGATGAGCTGCTGCGGTTGCTCGGCTTCGAGCAGCCATGGGACGCAACCAAGGTAACGTCAATCCCCAAGCGCTTCTTCCGCGAACAGAAGTAGGGGCGTTTACTCTTCTTCTTTCCCCGGGTGCAGCGCCGCGACCGTCTGCTCGACGCTGGAGATGGTGCGCTCGGGCTTTTCGAACTTCATCTTGGCGATGCCGAAGACGATCAAAATGGCGACGACGATGAGCACCAACACCGCGACCGTCAAGAATCCGAGGGCGGCGGCCCCCAATGCAGAGAGCCCGAACCAGGCGGCAAAACCCGCACCCAGGCCGACGGATGCGGCGAAGAACAACAGCAGCGACGCGGTGACGGCCAGGTAACCGGCGGCGCCGAACATGCCGACCCCGGCACCGAGCTGCTTCACCTGCGGGGTGAGCTCGGCCTTCGCCAGCTCAATTTCTTGGCGAACCAGGTTCTGCACGTCCTCGCGGATCTCGCCGACCAGCTGCCCGATGCTCGCTTCTTTACCCATTTTCGGCCTCCTACCTAGGGCTTACTCTAGTGGGAACGCCCCAGCTTAGATAGTTATGCGGATCGAGTCCTCGAACAACAAATCCGCCCGCACCCGCGTATGGTCGACGATCGCGCGCCAGCCGTGCACCGCGTACGGCAACAGCAGCGGGTCGCCGCGCCGGGCCAGCGAATCGTAGAGTTCGCCGACGTTCTGGGTGACGAACTCGACCGCCGAATCTCCCGCATCCTCGACCAGCGCCCGGGCTTGGGCCAGCAAGCCGTCGCGCTGCACGGGAATCCAAAGCCGGAAATCGCGGTGTTCCAGGATCGGGAAGTGCTCGGATTCGACCAGGTCGGAGGAAACGTCCGACGTAGCCATCGCCTCGGGTTCGACCTGACGCAAGATGGCCGCCAGCCGCTTCACCCACGGAACCGTGTCGTCGCGCACGATCCTTTGCAGAATCAGCTTCCCGCCCGGGCGCAGGGCCTTCGCAAAGGAGGCGAGCTGCTCGCCGCTGAGCTCGGAAGGCAGCGAATCCACAACCACCGCCCCGAACCCCTGCGGTCGGAACGGGAGGTGTTCGGATTCGGCGGCCACCGTCTTCACGTCGGGCCAGCGGATCTTGAGCGCGCGCAGGGCCTTCGGTGCGGTGTCGGTGATGAACTGCTCGTAGCGGCCCTTGGCAATGCGTCTTGCCTGGGCTGCGGAGGATACGCCGATAGCCAAGACCGGCCCGGAATCAGGGGTTAGCCAAGCTGTCGCCGCCGCCGGGAAGGTGTTTTTCGTCGCTCCCATATGACGCATGATATGCGCTCAGCCGAGTTTTCTGTCGCAGCGACTTCGCCTACGCGCCGAAATTTCCCTGTGGATAACTGAAAAACGGAGTATGCGATCGCCAAGACGAGCGTCGTGAGTGAAAAGACAGATGTGCTGCTGATCGGCGGCGGCGAGATCGAAGAACTGGTTTCGACGACGGCCGCCGCCTTGGATCTGACCGTGGTTTCCACCTCCGACTACGCCGCTGCGCGCGAGGCGTGGGAGGGAGTGGGTGCGGTCTGTGTCTCCCAGGAGTGCGCCAAGCTGGTGGCCAGCTGGGCGCTGCCCAAACGGCAGGTCATCTTGTTGGGCACGGACGAGAAAGAGTTGGCCAGGTGGTCGGCACCTCTCGAAGCGCTCGTCATCGTACTTCCCGCCGGGGCGCTCTGGCTCGGCTCAGTGCTCGATGAGAGCACCAGCCGCTCGGGCACTCCAGTGATCGCGGTCCTCGGGGGTTCCGGGGGAGTGGGGGCTTCCACTCTCGCCGCAGGGTTGGCGCTGGCGGCTAGCCGACGGGGTGCCAGCGCCGCGCTGGTCGATCTCGACCCGCTCTCGGGCGGGTTGGATTTGCTGCTTGGCTTGGAGCGTTCGCAGGGTTGGCGTTGGCCGTCCCTTGCGACGGCCGCGGGCTACATCGGCGATCTGCGCGAGTACCTGCCCAAGATCGGCAAGACTACGGTGGTCTCGATGGCCCGCGAGGAAGGCTCGCAGGTCGGCGCGGACGCCTTCACCGCCATCTTGCACTCGCTTAAACGCACACATGACCTTGTGGTGGTCGATGTCGGGCGCACCTTGGGCCCGTCTGAAAGGGAGGCAGTCCGGCTGGCTACCAGACGGCTGCTGACAGTCGTTCCAACCGTGAGCGGGGCAGCCGCCGCCCAGCGCTTACTCCTCGGATTATCGACGGCCGACGTCGAGCTGGTGGTTCGGGGTTCGGGGCTGAGCGCCTCGGCGCTGACCGAGGTTCTGGGGGCAAAAGTAACGGCGAGAATCCGGGACGAAGCCGGTATTCGTTCCGCCGCCGCAAGGGGCGTTCCGCCAAGTTCCAGGGGTTTTCGCAGGGTTTGTGACTCGCTTCTGGGCAAGAACGTGGGGGCGAAGTGAATATCGAGGATCTGCGCGAGCAGCTGGTTGCTCAGGGGCAGGAGATTTCTGCCCCGGCGATCGCCGCAGCACTGCGCAAACACGGCGAACTCGTCTCCGAGGCCTCCGTCCGCGAGGCGGTCGAGGCGCTCAAGCGCGAATCGCAAGGAGCCGGGCCGCTGGACGTCTACCTGGCCGATCCGCTGGTCACAGACGTGCTGGTCAACGGACCCTCCGAGGTATACATCGACCGGGGCTCGGGGCTGGAGAAGGTGGATTTCCGCTTTTCGTCCGATCAGGAGGTTCGCAAGCTGGCCGTGCGGCTGGCGGCTGCTGTGGGCCGTCGGCTGGACGAGGGTTCGCCGTTCGTGGATTGCCGACTGGCATCCGGGGTTCGGGTGCACGCGATCTTGGGCTCGCTCACGGACGTCGGAACTTGTATCTCGCTGCGCGCACCCAGGAGAGTGCGGCTCACGGTCGACGACTGGGTGGCATCGGGCTCAATGTCCGAAGTGGCGGCGCAGGTTCTGCGCGCGGTGATTGCCGCCAAGCGCGCCTTCTTGGTCTCTGGGGGTACCGGGACGGGGAAGACGACTCTGCTTGGCGCGCTGCTGGCCGAAGTCCCTGACGAAGAACGGCTGGTGGTCGTCGAGGATTCGAGGGAACTCGACCCGGGCCACCCCCACTGCGTGCGGATGGAATCGCGGCCGGCCAACGTCGAAGGAGTGGGTGCCATTCCGATGACGCTGCTTGTCAAACAGGCTTTGCGCATGAGGCCGGATCGCTTGGTTGTAGGCGAGGTGCGCGGGCCGGAACTCGTCGACATGTTGCTCGCGCTGAACACCGGACACGAGGGCGGATGCGGCACCGTGCACGCCAACTCTGCATCCGATGTTCCCGCGCGTTTGGAAGCACTGGGCGGTCTAGCCGGTTTGGGCCGGGTTGCCCTGCACTCGCAGATGGCCTCGGCGCTCGACATCTTGGTTCACCTGCGCAGGGAGGCCGACGGTCGGCGTCGGGTCGCCGAGATCAACACCATTTGCGTGGGGGACGACGGCATCTGCGCTTCGCTCCCGGCGCTGGAGTTCACGGCGTTCGGCACGGTCTTGCAAGGCGAGGGTTTCGCCAGGCTGGAGGCCATGCTGTGATAGCTGTGTTACTCGGGGCGTTGGCCCTGTGGGTTTGGATGTCGTTTCCGGCCGAACGTCGCCTCATCCGCAAGAAGCGCCGAAAGCTGCCTCACCCGCCGGTGTGGCTGCTGTTGTCAGTGCTGGTTGGCGTGGCGGTCTTGGCCTTCGCCGGGCCTTGGTTTGCGCTTTCCGCAGCGCTGGCAAGCGGTGTTGCCGCATGGCTAGTGCTAAGAATGCGGGGGAAGCGGAGGGTCAAGCGCGAGGACGAGGCCGAACAGGCTGCCTCGGAGCTGGCATCTGCGCTGCGGGTCGGTTTGCTGCCCGCCGCCGCGCTCGAACAGGTGGCGCTCGGCTGCCCGATGCTGCAACGTGCGGCCCTGGCGGCCAAGCTCGGCTCCTCTGTTCCCGAAGAGCTAGAGGCTCTGGCTTCGACGCCGGGCTACGGGGAGTTCGCGAAACTGGCCCAATCCTGGCGTTTGAGCGAGCTTACGGGCGCATCTTTGGACGCCTCCCTCGGGGCCTTGGCTACCAGGCTGCGTCAGGAGCGCAAGCTGCGCCAGCTGGTGGAATCGGAGCTGGCCTCCGCCAAATCCACCGGGCGGACGCTTGCGGTTCTGCCCGTAGCGGGGCTGGTTATTGGCCTGGGCTTGGGCGGAAATCCGCTGGAGTTCTTCGCCTCAGTGCCGGGGCAAATCGTGCTCGCGGTAGGCGTTGCATTCGAGGCTGCGGGCCTGGTTTGGGTCGAGAGATTGGCGGATTGATATGTGGACTTTGCTTTCTGTTCTTTGCGGGGCCCTGGGCTTGGCCTGTGTGCTGGCGCTGCCTCGCGGATTGGTTCCGGCATGGAAAATGCCGAGCTGGTGGAACGAAGAGCCCGAGTTCTTGCCCTCCAAGAAGCGCGACCAGGTCAAAGACGCATTGGTTCAAGAGCTGCCGCAGTTTTGTGAGCTGCTGGCCGTGTCGTTGGCTGCGGGGCTGCCCTTGAGCGGGGCCGCGCAAGCGGTCTGCGAGGTGACTACTTCCGATCACTCCGCTGATAACCACACCCGAAGACGGAGGAAAGCAAGCGTCGAAGGTGAGCTGTCGGCCAGAATCAAGAAGGTCTGCGCCGAGGTGGCGCTGGGAGCCTCCGAAATCGAGGCCTGGAGTTCCCTGGAATCAGAACCGGTGCTCGTTCCTTTCGCCGGGCAGCTAACCCACGCCCTGCGCACCGGTGCCGGGCTAGACAAAGCCCTGCGCGAACTGGTCGGCAAAACCCGCCAAGACGCCTTCAGTGCGCTCGAAGTAAAAGCCCGGGCGGTCTCGGTGAAATCCTCCCTCCCGCTGTCCTTATGTTTTCTCCCGGCCTTCTTCCTGCTGGGTGTCGTCCCGATCATCGCCTCGGTGTTCGCGGGAATCAACTTTTCTTTTCCCTTCTAGTGCAGGTTATACACAGCCTAAGAAATCGTGACGCATCTCCCTTAGGGCATCGCCAAGACTGCCGTCAGATTCGACAGTAGAAGGAGAAACAAATGGTCGAGTTTGACATTACTAAGAGGACGGCGCGGAAGGTATTTCCCCTTGGGACACGTGCTGATGCGGGTATGACTACCGCGGAGTATGCCGTTGGAACGGTCGGGGTTGTCGGGATTGGGGGCATATTGACTTCCTTGTTCTTTCCGGACAGCCCAATCAATATTCTGGGGCCTATCGAAGAATTCCTCTTGCTGCTATTCAAGGTGATCCAAGGCATCATCGCTTCGATCACATCCTTCGGCCTGTGGGCCTAGCGGATGCTTATCCACAGACTTGACTTGATCCAGGCACTTACCCACAAAATCGGAGATGTGGGTGCCAGGGAGCTTGGGAACCGACAAGACTCAATCCAAATTCGACGACAGAAGGAGAAACAAATGGTCGAGTTCAAAAATGCCAAGAGTGCAGCAAAGAAAGTGCTTGCCCGTGTGGGGCGAGCAGATGGCGGTATGACTACCGCGGAGTATGCGGTAGGAACCGTCGGAGCTATCGGGATTGGCGGGGTACTTGCCTTGCTCACTATGCCGGACGGCCCGATCAATATCTTGCCTATTATTGAGCCGTTAGTGAGAGGGATTATTGATTTCATTAAGGGTCTCATAGATTCCGGAGGGAATCCTTTTTCCATCATTCCGATGTAATGGCTGAATCTATCCACAAAAAACTCACGAACGCGTAGTTATCAACAGATGCGTGAGGTTGACAGAACCTCCAAAAGAATAACTGCCAAGATTAATACCGTACTCAAACAACACAACAAAAGGAGACAAAAATGAGTGCAATCGCAAAAATCCGCAGCTCGCTGCGAAACACAGTTAAGGCCGTCAAGTCCTTCATCTCGCCCGATGCCGGCATGACCACCGCCGAATACGCCGTGGGTACCGTCGGCGCCATCGGCCTCGGCAGCCTGATCGCCTATATCAGCCAGCAAGAGTGGTTCAAGGAATTGGTCAAGATGCTTGTTGAAGGCATCGTGAACATCATCATCACAATGTTGGGCGGGCAGTGAGCTTGGATGGGATGCCCGGCTTCGGCCGGGCATCCATCCCGCAGCGCAAACCCGATACAAGAAAGCCTGGAGAAGAAGGCATGGTCACGGTAGAGACGGCGTTCTCTTGGATCTTCGCCTCCATCTTGGGCTCTATCGTCCTTTGGGCGCTGAGCCTGCTCATCCTCTGGGGAGGGTGCTACAACACCGCCCAGGCAACCGCCCGGCAAGAAGCCAGGGGCGATGCGAAAGCGGTAGAGCAGATCGTCGATGGGGCGCCCAAGGGATCCAAGGTGAAGATCAGTCGCAAAGAAAAGGAAATAACCGTGGTCGTCACGTTGAATCGTCACCCAGGGGCCGATTGGTTGCCCATGGTTCCGTTGGAAGCCAAGGCGGTGGTTCTCGATGAGGGATGAGAAAGGCTCGGGAACGATCATCACGGCGATCGCCCTCATGCTGTGCTCGGTGCTGGCCGCCGGAGCGTTTCTGGCCTACGGGCTGGTCGATTTGGAGAACAAGCTCCAGGGCAGCGCCGATCTAGTGGCGCTTTCGGCGGCCCGCGCCAAAGCCGATGGGCAAGACGCCTGCAAGGCGGCCAAGGAAGCGGCCAAGGACAACAGCGTCAGGCTCGCCGACTGCGAGGAAGCCGGAGACGCGCTTGACTTCGCCGTTTCCGTCGAGGTGGAGATAGACGGCTGGAATATTCCTGGCCTTCCCGAGGTTTACAGTGCCCAAGCCGAAGCCGGGTACCTGAGCACTCTGGAGGCCGCGGCACTAGACTGACGTCTGAGAGTCGATTTTGGTTCACAGAGTTCGCACAGAAATGTTAAAGGTGCGGCTTTGCTTGGCAGGCAAAACTGAAACCATGACGAACTCGATGGGAGAAACCGTGGGAAACGAGCAAGAGATTCCGCAGCAGCCCGAAGGCACACACCCCTTCGACCCGAACGCCTACCCGCCCCCGCAGGGCGAACCGACGTTCGCCGCCGGGCCGCTAGACAGCTCCGAGACAGTGCAAACCCCGAACGCCGCAACCCCGAACCAAACACCTGTTCAGGCAGGAGGATTTGATCCCACCCAGCCTGTCGGATACCAACCCGGTTACGGCCAGCAGCCCTACGGCACCCCCGACGGGCAGCAGCGAACCCAGTACGGTTACGGCCAGCAGCCCCAACAGCCCTACGCGCAGACTTACACCTATCCGCAGTACACGCCGCAGCAGTACCAGCAGTACTACGGCCAGTTCTATACCGGCCAAGACGGCCAGCAGCAGTACAGCCAGCAAGGCCAAGCAAGCGGCGGTCAGCAGTACCAGCAGTACTACCAGCCCTACGGCGGCCAGTACGCCAACCAGTACCCGCAGGGTCAGTACCAGCCCTACTACCGCGTACCCACGACGCCGAAGAAAGCCAAGAAGCCTTGGCTCGGCATCACCGCAATGGTCGTAGCCGTGGGCATGTTCCTCGCAGGCACAGGCATGATGGTGCAGTCTGTCCTTCATCCGGAGAGCGAAGAACAATACCCAACCTCGCAGCAAAACCCGCAGTATCCGCAGGGCCAGTACCCGCAAGGCCAGCAAAACGACCAGGGCAACGCCAAACAGTCCAGCACAGTGCAGGTCACCGCCGAGCAGTCCAAGGGCGTGGTCATGATCGTCGGCAAGCTCTCCGACACCTCTGAGGGTGCCGGAACCGGCATGATCCTGAGCTCTGACGGCAAAGTCCTTACCAACTACCACGTGGTTGCGGGCACCACCGAGCTGAGCGTCGAGGTGGCCGACACTGGAAAGACCTACACGGCCAAAGTCTTGGGGTACAACGCCAAGGTGGACGTCGCACTGCTTCAGCTCGAAGGCGCATCCGGCCTTGAAACCGTCACCATTGACGACGACCAAGTCAACGTCGGCGACACCATCTCAGCGGTCGGCAACGCAAACGGCGGCGGCGAGCTAGTGCGCGCCGACGGAACGGTCACCGAGCTCAAGCAGAACGTCTCGGTTGATTCCTCCTCCCCGTGGGGCAACGAGGAAGATCTAGAAGGCGTCTACGAGACGAACGCGGCGGCCGAGCCCGGCGATTCCGGCGGCCCGATGTTCGATGCCGAAGCTGAGGTCATGGGCATGACCACCGCGGGCTCGCAGCAAGAGGGGATCACTTACTCGGTGCCGATCCAAGACGCGCTGACTGTTGTGAAGCAGATCGAGTCCGGCGTCGAATCCGGCGAAACCCAGATCGGCCCGGCGGGCTATCTCGGAATCACCGTGATGAGCCAGACCGTGCGCCGCGGGGCCGAAGGTATCGAGGTCGCCTCGGTAGCTAAAGACGGGCCCGCCGAGAAGATCGGCATCACCGCCGGCTCCGAGATCATCGAGATCAACGGCAAGAAGATCGAGGCCGACACCAACCTGGCCGGAGTGCTGAGGGTGCTCAACCCGGGCGAGAAGGTCAAGGTCACCTGGATCGACACCAAGGGTTCCGAACACACCGCCGAAGCGACACTGAGCGCAAGCCCGGTCAACTGACGTGCTAACTTTGGCCTTTAGAACCTAACCCTCTGGAGGTCATGTGAGCACACCGCGCCGACTCGTCGTGGTCGAGTCCCCGACGAAAATGCGAACCGTCGCACAGGCTCTGGGCCCCAACTACGAAATAGCCGCAAGCGCCGGACACGTCCGCGACCTTCCCACGAAGGCCGCGGACGTTCCTGCGAAATACAAGGGGCAAAAGTGGGCACGCACCGGAGTCGACGTCGAACACGGGTTTGAGCCTATATATGTAGTCACACCCGGCAAACAATCCGTCATCAAGGACATCAAATCCAAACTCGCCAACGCCGACGAGCTTTGGCTGGCAACTGATGAGGATCGCGAGGGGGAAGCCATCGCCTGGCATCTGCTCCAAGTCCTCAAGCCGAAAGTCCCCGTGAAGCGCTTGGTCTTCCACGAGATCACGCCGGGGGCCATCGCCGAAGCTGCCGAACACCTGCGCGACCTCGATACGGACAAGGTCGACGCCCAGGAAACTCGCCGCATCTTGGATCGGCTCTACGGCTACGAGGTTTCGCCCGTGCTGTGGAAGAAAGTCATGCCGAAGCTTTCGGCAGGGCGCGTGCAATCGGTGGCCACCCGGATCGTGGTCGACCGCGAACGCGAGCGCATCGCCTTCATCCCCGCCGATTACGCCTCCTTGGAAGCCAAGCTGGACGCCGGTGAGAACGCCGACCCCCGGGCCTTCGGCGCCCAGCTCACCCACGCCGGAGACGAGCGGCTGGCCGTCGGCAAAGACTTCAACGACCAAGGCGTGCTGAAGGGTAACCGCCTGCACCTGGACTTGGCCCAAGCCCAAACCCTCGCAAAGGCGCTGGAAACCGCCGACTACCAGGTCGAATCGGTCGATTCCAAGGCCTATCGCCGCCGCCCCTACGAGCCGTTCCGCACCACGACCATGCAGCAGGAGGCCGGGCGTAAGCTGGGGTTTACCGCCCAGCGCACGATGTCTGTCGCTCAGAGCCTTTACGAGCACGGCTTCATCACCTACATGCGTACCGACTCTATTAATTTGTCGAACACGGCGGTGAAGGCCGCACGCGAGCAGGTATCCGAGCTCTACGGCGATCGGTTCTTGCCCGAAAAGCCGCGCTACTACGCTTCCAAGGTCAAGAACGCCCAGGAGGCCCACGAGGCCATCCGTCCAGCAGGAGAGCACTTCCGCGAGCCGAAGAAGACGGGGCTTGTCGGCGACGAGTTCAAGCTCTACGAGCTGATCTGGAAGCGCACCCTCGCCTCCCAGATGAAGGACGCCGAGGGCAACACCGTCACCGTCAAAATCAACGCCAAGACCAAGGAAAAGGTCCTGCTCGCCAACGTTTCCACCGGAGAATCGGCCGAACACCACTCCTTCACCTTGTCTGCCGCAGGCAGAACCATCACCTTCTTGGGGTTCTTGGCCGCGTACGTCGAATCGGTGGAAGATGGCTCGGCCGACGATCAGCAATCCCGGATGCCCAACCTGGCCATCGGGCAGGCGCTCAGTGCACTCGAAGTGACCCCTAGCGGGCACCAAACCCTCCCACCCAAGCGCTACACCGAAGAATCCCTTATCGAAGCCCTCGAATCCCTGTCTATCGGGCGGCCCTCGACATATGCGTCGATCATCTCGACGATCACCGCCCGCGACTACGTGTTCAAGAAGGGCCGCGCGCTGGTGCCCACCTGGCTGGCGTTCGCCGTCACTCGGCTTCTCGAAGAGCACTTCACCGACCTGGTCGACTACGACTTCACCGCCGCGATGGAACGGCACCTGGACGAGATCGAGACCGGCGACGCCTCCCGCCAAAGCGTCCTAGAGCGCTTCTATTACGGCGACGAATCCGGGGCCGAAGGGCTGCACCAGCTCACCACCGAGCTCGGCGAGATCGACGCCAGGGCCCTGTCCACCTTCGAGATCGGAGAGGGCATCGTCGTGCGCGTGGGCCGCTACGGCACCTACGTTGAAGACATGAAGGAAAACCGCGCCAACGTGCCGCCCGACCTGCCGCCGGACGAGCTCACCGTAGCCGAGGCGAAGCAGCTGCTCGCCCAGGCCGCCGAAAACCAAGACCGCGTGCTGGGCAAGGACGCCGAGGGTTTCGAGATCGTCGCCAAGGACGGACGTTTCGGGCCGTACGTCACCCAGGTGCTGCCCGAGGACGCGCCCAAGGGAGCCAAGCCCAAGACGGCCTCACTGCTCAAATCCATGACGATCAAGACCGTCACCCTGGAAGACGCCGAGAAGCTTTTGTCCTTGCCGCGCGTGGTGGGAACCGCCGCCGACGGCCAGGAGATCACCGCCCAGAACGGACGCTACGGCCCCTATTTGAAGAAGGGCTCCGAATCGCGCTCGCTGGACAGCGAAGAGCAGATGTTCACCGTGACCTTGGAAGAAGCCGAGGCCATCTATGCCCAGCCCAAGCGCCGCCGCGGCCAGAGCGCATCCGGCCCGCTGCGCGAGCTCGGCGAGGATCCCGCCAACGGTAAGCCGGTGGTGGTGAAGTCCGGCCGCTTCGGCCCGTACGTCACCGACGGCGAAGTAAACGCGACGCTGCGCAAGGGCGATACCCCCGAGGAGATCACCTTGGAGCGGGCCGCCGAGCTGCTCGCCATCAAGCGCGCCAACCCGACCAAGAAGCGCCCGGCGCGCAAGCCCGCCGCCAGGCGCACGACGGCCAAGAAGAAGTAATGGGCGTCTTCATCGTCTTCGAAGGCGGCGACGGCGTGGGCAAGTCCACCCAGGCCCAGCTGCTCGGCGGCTGGCTGGAAGAGCAAGGCCGCGAGGTGGTGCTCACGCGCCAGCCCGGCGGTACCGCGTTCGGCAGGCGGGTGCGCGAGATTTTGCTTGACCCGGCCACCGGCGAGATTTCCCCGCGCGCCGAAACCCTGATGTACGCCGCTGACAAGGCCCAACACGTGGTGGAGGTCGTGCGCCCGGCGCTGGCCGAGGGCAAGATCGTCATCTCCGATAGGTATGTCGATTCCATGCGCGCCTACCAAGGGGCTGGACGGGTGCTTTCCGAACGCCTGCTCGAAGAGCTCTCCGACATCGCCACCGAGGGCCTGGAGCCCGATCTCACCGTGCTGCTGGACATGGAACCGCAGCAGGCATTGAGCGGCATCGGCGAGCTTGACCGGCTGGAATCGGCGGGGGAGGACTTCCACCTGCGCGTGCGTGATGGATTCTTGAAACTGGCTCACGACAATGCCGAACGCTATCTGGTCGTACCGGCTCGCCTGCCCGTCGACGAGATCGCCGAGCGGGTGCGCGAGCGCGTGTCGGCACTTTTGTAGGAAGCGGCTGGTTCAATAGTGGGCATGGACGTCTGGAGCGATCTCATCGGCCAAGAGCGGGCCGTCGCCGAGCTCAAGCGCGCGCTGGCCGGCGGGCCGCACGCCATGACGCATGCGTGGCTGATCACCGGCCCGCCCGGATCGGGCCGATCCAATGCGGCACGGGCGTTCGCCGCGGCCCTTCAGTGCGACAACGGAGGCTGCGGGGAATGTAAGTCCTGCAGGACGTCCTTGGCCGGTTCCCACCCCGACGTCACGCTGGTGCGCACCGAGACCTTGACCATTGGCGTCGACGAGGTGCGTGAGCTCGCCATGAAGGCCGCGATGTCGCCGTCGGTGGGCAAGCGCCAGATCATCGTGGTAGAGGACGCTGACCGCATCACCGACCGCGGGGCCGATGCCCTACTCAAGTCCCTGGAGGAGCCCGCACCCAGGACGGTGTGGCTGCTGTGTGCCCCCTCGGCTGAGGACGTCATCGTCACCATCCGCTCGCGCTGCCGTCACCTCGGGCTGGTAACGCCCTCCACGCAGGCGATCTGTGAGCTGCTGCAAAGGCGGGACGGCATCGATCCAAAGCTGGCCGAGTGGGCCGCGCGCGTGAGCGGCGGGCACGTCGGCAAGGCCCGCGGGTTGGCGCTTGATCCTCAAGCACGCGCTTGGCGCGACGAGGTGCTGGAGCTGCCCGGAAAGCTGCGCTCGGTAGCCGCGTGTCTAACGCTGGCCGACGGCATCATCAAGAAAACCAAGGAGCGTGCGGACGCCACGTCGAAACCCCTTGATGACAAGGAGACGGAGGCGCTCAAGGAGGCGCTCGGGGCGGGCACTAAGGGTGCCAAGCCGCGCTCTTTGAACGCCGCGCTCAAAGACTTGGAGGATCAGCAAAAGCTGCGCAACAAGCGGCTGCAGCGAGACGCCATCGACCAGGTGTTGATCGACCTGACCGGCTACTACCGCGACGTCCTCAAGGTGCAAACCGGTGCCGGGGGAGCGCTGGTCAACGAAGAGCAAAGGCCCGCGATCAGCGCGCTGGCCGAATCCTCGAACGCGGACGACACCCTTGCAAAGATCGACGCCCTCGCCCAGTGCCACCGCTCGCTGGGGTTCAACGCCTCGCCGGGTCTGGCCTTCCAGGCGCTGCTGCTCACTTTGCGCTGAGGCCGTGTCGCTACCGGGAATCTTTGCATTCGCGTGCGACGATAGAGTTTGATTATTAGGAGGTATCGTGAGTGAACCGACAGCCGAGAACATCCCACAAGGGGCCCCGGCCTTCCCTGAAATGCCAACCCAGGTTCCTCCCACCGCGGAAAACAGCGATCCAGACCAGCTCGACGTCCCGTCCGGCCCCGAGCCGACGGATGCGGCATCCGACCCGCTCGCCGAGCCAGTTGAAGCGACGGCGGCCTACCCGCAGCCGATGATCGGCCAGCCGGTTGAGGCTGCACCTGTTGCACCCGATGCGGCCCAGCCCTTCGCCGCTCAGCCGGTGGCTCCGCAACCTGTCACACCGCAACCTGTCACACCGCAACCCGTTATGCCGCAGCCTGTTCAGCAGGCGGTTGCTGAGCCGGTGACGCCGCCGGCTCCGTCGTTCCAGCCTCCAACACCGCAGCCGGTTGCCCCGCAGCCCGTAGTCACGCCGGTGAACGCGGGTGCGCCCGTCGCACCGGCAAGGATTCCGGCCTACACGCCGCCCGCGCCCGCGCCCGAGGCCGTCATCCCATCTCCGGCAGCACCGCCGGTCACCAATGACTCGATCTTCGCGCCCCCGCCGTCTGAGGAGGAGCGTAAGCTCGCCGCCGAGCGGGCCGCACGCAAGGAAGCCATGATGGCCAACCTCTCCGCCCCGGCACCTGCAGAGCAGCCGAAGGCCGAGAAGGTCGTCGTGCAGCGGCGCAACACCGACAAGTTCCTGGGCTCTCTGGGCCTGTTCGTGCTGCGCATCGTGCTGGCGGGCATCTTGTCCATCCGCGCGTTCACGAACCTGAGCAACATCGCCGCGTTCACCGAGCAGTTGGCCAATAACACCATCTTGCCTTATCCGGAGATCTTCGCTTACGGCATCGGCATCGCAGAGTTCATCATCGCGCTGTGCCTCGTGCTCGGCATCATCGTGCGCATCTCTTCGGTGCTGCTCATGGTGCTGGCCATCGGCAACCTGGCGCTGCTGTACTGGAACCCGGCCTGGTCTCCGTTCGACAATGTCCCGGCGGGTACCGGCATGAGCTTCTACGGCGAGCTGGATCTGCTCTTGGCCGCGGTGGCGTTCTTGTTCTTCTGCCTTGGCGGCGGCGGCTGGGGTATCGACCACTCGTTCCGTGCATCAAGAGAGCGCGACAAGCTGGAGAAGGCCGGTATCGAGTAGGACGGCCCGGGTAGGATGCCTATGTGATGAAGTGCGTTCCTACCCTCCTGGTTCTTTCCCTGCTTGTAGCTGGCTGCCAAAGTGTCGGCCCGACTCCCAGCCCCACCGTTTCCGAAACCGCGACGCCCACGGCCAGCGATACCGCAAGCCCGGCGGGGCCGGATCGTCAGCATCTGCCGACCAAGGACGTCGAACTTCCGGGCTTTGCCGCCGCCGTCGGCGGTGACATCGCGGCATACGCGGCCCAGGGCGTCGAGTGGAAAGATTGCTACGATCCGGTCGATCGCGGCGATGCCAAGGTTCAGCCGGTTTGCGCGTCGGTGTTGGTTCCCTACGACTACGCCGCACCGGGTGAGCGCGCCATCACGCTGAAGATGGTGAAAGTTCCGGCCCAAGATCCGTCGAACGGGACGTTGTTTATGAACCCCGGCGGCCCCGGGTTCGGCGGTATCGACATCGCGCTGGCCTACGCGTCCGCATTCGACGGCTACGACGTCATCGGCTGGAATCCGCGCGGCACCGAAGACTCGACGCCGATCAAGTGCACGATTTCGGACGTCGACGCCTATCTGGAGCTCGACAATTCCCCCGACGACGAGAGCGAGAAGCAGGCGCTGCTCGATGCCGCCAAGGACTTCGGTGCCTCGTGCTACGAGGGCAGCGGCGAGTACCTGGCCCACATCGGCACCTCGGATACCGTGCGCGACCTGGACTTGCTGCGCCAGCTCGCCGGCGACGCCAAACTGAACTACCTCGGTTTTTCCTACGGCACGTCCATCGGCGGCTACTACACCCAGATGTTTCCCGATACGGTCGGGAGAATGGTGTTAGATGGTGCAACAGCGCTTGTCAAAGACGATGAAACTCCCCAGGCCGTCGGTTTTGAGGAATCACTGAACGCGTTCGCTGAATGGTGCGCGCAGAAGAAGTGCTCGCTGGGCAAGACGGCGGAAGACGTGCTGGCCTCGGTTTCCGAGCTGCTGAAAAAGCTGGACAGCGGCCTAGCGGTAGGGGATCGCAAGCTCACGCAGTGGCAGGCCGTGGCCGGGATCGCCTATCCGCTGTACCTGGGCAAGAGCGGCTGGCAGGATGAGCTGGACGCGCTGGAGGCCGCGATAAAGGGCGACGGCAAGCCGTTGCTGGATATGGCCGACGACATGAACGGCCGCGACGAGAACGGCGAGTACGAACAGTCCTATTTCTCCTTCCCCGCAATCGTCTGCGCCGACGAAAACGACGAGGGCCTGGCCGCCGCCGACGAAGAGTGGGGCGAAACCGAGAAGCTCGCCCCCGTGCTGGGCCGCGATTTCGAGCTCGACTACGTGTGCCCCACCTGGCCGGTCGCCCCGGCGGCCCCGCTGCAGTTCACCAACGCCGACTCGGGCGTCTTGGTGATCGGCAACACCGGCGACAACGCCACCCCCTACCCGCAGGCGGAAAAGATGGCCAAGCGCATCGGCGCCAACCTGCTCACCTACGAGGGCCAGGGCCACACCTCCTTCGCCTCAGGTTCAACCTGCGTAGACGAGGCGGTACTGACATACTTCGCGACGGGCAAGCTGCCGAAAGACGGCAAGGTGTGTAAGAAGTAGGCTCTGTTGTAGCGAAGCATCGGGGTCGGCGGGGTCGCCCCCGCCACTAGCACAGTCACCATGTGGCTCTGTTGTAGCGAAGCATCGGGGTCGGCGGGGTCGCCCCCGCCACTAGCACAGTCACCATGTGGCTCTGTTGTAGCGAAGCGAAAACAGAGCCACCAATCGGAATCGAACCGATGACCTGCTCATTACGAGTGAGCCGCTCTACCGACTGAGCTATGGTGGCAACGAGCACCTACTATACGGGCTAACCAGCGGGTTTTCCAAACGTCCTGGTTGCTGGGTGCCGCGGTGCCCCGGCGACGGCTTACAGCGAGTCGCCGAAGTCTTGGCGGAACTTGGCGGCCAGCTCGTGGTGCCAATCTCCGATGGGTTCCAGGCGTCCGTAGAAGAAGCGCAGGATTTCGGGTTCTTCTACCCAGCGCAGCCCGCCCACGATCCGACGGTTGGAGTACAGCCAGCGGATCCGGTCGATCGCGTAGTTGACCTGGGAGAGCGTGAAAACCCGGCGCGGCATCGCCAGGCGCAGCAGCTCCATGTCGGCTAGCGGCTCAGTGCCGTCTGGGTCGCGCTGCTCGCTCATCGTGCCGCGCTCCATGCCGCGCACGCCCGAGGCGATGTAGACCGCGCCCGTCAGTGCTGCCGAAGGATATTCGCGCTGGTCGATGTGATCTAGGAAGCGCATGGCGTCCAGGTGTGCGCCCAGGCCGCCCGGGGGAGTGATGACGGGGATGTTGTACTTGTCGAGCTCGCTAACCATGTGCTCGATGAACAGCGGCCCTTGGTTGATCATGTCCTCGTCGAGCGTCTCTTCCAGCCCGACGGCAATGGCCTCCATTTCCCGCACGCTCATGCCGCCGTACGTCAAGAATCCTTCATACATGGGAACCAGGCCGCGCATGGCCTTGTAGGCGCCCTCGTCGTTGGTGACGATGCCGCCGCCGCGGCCGAAGCCGAGCTTGCGGGC
>JAISTE010000075.1 GCA_031272825.1 Propionibacteriaceae bacterium
GTATTCGGCCCCGTCGGCCAGCCGGGCCACCTCCTCGTCGTGCTCCCGGGCCTTGGCGAGCGCGTCCTCAAACTCGCTCGCCTGCTCCTCCAGGGCATCGGGGATGAACACCAGCGAGGGGGCAAATTTCAGCTTCAGCTTTTGTCCCACCGCGGTGCGCAGCATCCCGGTGGCCGACTTCAGCGCGGCCTGGGTGGCCTTGAAGTCGGCCTGCCCACCGAGCACGGTATAGAAGATCGACGCCTCGCGCCCGTCGTTCGACAACCTCACGTCCGTGATGGTCACGAACCCCAGGCGCGGGTCTTTGATCCTTCGTTCCAACATCGCCGCGACCACCTGTTTGATGTTCTCGGCTTTCTTGTCTTTGTATTGGCTAGGCATGTCACTCGCGCGGCTTCTCGACCATCTCGAAGGTCTGGATGATGTCGCCTTCGTGGATGTCGTTGTAGTTGAGCAAGGTCAGGCCGCACTCGAAGCCCTCGCGAACCTCGGTGACGTCGTCCTTCTCGCGGCGCAGGGACGCGATCTGAGTCTCGACGACCACCGCCCCGTCGCGCAGCACGCGGGCCTTCTGGTTGCGGCGGATGGAACCGTCGGTAACCATGCAGCCGGCGATATTGCCGAACTTAGAGGAGCGGAAGATCTGGCGGATCTCGGCCTCGCCGCGGGTCTGCTCTTCGTAGATCGGCTTCAACATGCCCTTCATGGCCGCTTCGATGTCGTCGATTACGTCGTAGATGATCCGGTAGTAGCGAATGTCGACGCCCTCGGAGGAAGCCTGCTGGGAGGCCTTGCCCTCTGCGCGGACGTTGAAGCCGATGATGACGGCATCGGAGGCCGCGGCCAGCGAAACGTTCGTCTCGGTGACGGCACCAACGCCGCGGTCGATAACCCGCAGGGCCACCTCGTCGCCGACGGAGATCTGCATCAGGGATTCTTCCAAGGCCTCGACGGCACCGGAAGAGTCGCCCTTCAAGATCAGCTTCAGCTCGGAAACGTCTCCGGCCTCCATCTCCTTGAAGATGTCCTCCAAGCGGCGCGGCTTGGCGGCCTTAGCCAGGGCGGCGGCCCGCTGTCGGGCCTCGCGTTCCTCGGCGATCTGCCTTGCCACACGGTCGTTGTCGACCACCACGAAGGTATCTCCAGCGCGCGGCACGGAGGTCAGGCCGAGTACCTGCACCGGCATGGACGGCGGGGCCTCGTCGACGTTGCGCTCGCGGTCGTCGATCAGCGCGCGGACGCGACCATGGGCAGAACCTGCCACGATCGAATCGCCGGTTCGCAGCGTGCCGCGGTGCACCAGGACGGAAACCACCGGACCGCGGCCGCGATCCAGATGGGATTCGATGGTGACGCCCTGAGCCATCTGGTTCGGGTTGACGCGCAGGTCGAGGGCGGCGTCGGCCGTCAGCACGATGGCCTCCAGCAGATCGTCGATGCCTTTCTTGGTGACCGCGGAGACGTCGACGAACATGGTGTCGCCGCCGTATTCCTCGGGCTGCAGGCCGTATTCGGAAAGCTGGCCGCGCACCTTAATCGGGTCGGCGCCCTCCTTGTCGATCTTGTTGACCGCGACCACGATCGGCACATCGGCCGCCTTGGCGTGGTTCAGGGCCTCAATCGTCTGGGGCATCACGCCGTCGTCTGCGGCAACGACCAGCACCGCGATGTCGGTGGCCTGGGCGCCGCGGGCACGCATGGCGGTGAACGCCTCGTGGCCAGGGGTGTCGATGAAGGTGATCTTGCGCTGTTCGCCGCCAACCTCGGTGGATACCTGGTAGGCGCCGATCGCCTGGGTGATGCCGCCGGCCTCGCCCTCCACGATGTGAGAGTGGCGGATGGCGTCGAGCAGCTTGGTCTTGCCATGATCGACGTGGCCCATGACGGTGACCGCCGGGGGCCGAACCTCGAGGTCTTCCTCGTTGTCGAGCTCGTCGCCAAGCTCAATGTCGAAGGATTCGAGCAGCTCACGATCCTCGTCCTCAGGGGAGACGACCTGGATGTTGTACTCCAGTTCGGCGCCCAGCACCTCAAGGGTGTCATCGGGGACGGACTGGGTGGCGTTCACCATCTCGCCAAGCTGGAACAGAACCTTGACCAGCTCCGACGGCTCGGCGCCGATCTTCTCGGCGAGATCGGTCAGCGACGCACCGCGGCGCAGGCGCACGGTCTGGCCGTTGCCTTTGTGAATGCGGGCACCGCCGAATTGCCTCTCGGTTTGCTGCTCGTCGAACTCTTGCCTGCGCTGCTTCTTGGAACGCTTGTTACCTCGGCGGCCTCCCTGGCGGCCATTGCCGAACGCACCCTGGGTACCCTGGCCGCCGCGACCGCCGCGGCCCTGACGCCCGGCTGCGGGAGCCCCCGGGCCTGCGCCGAAACCGCCGCCGGTACGGCCCGGCCCTGTGCCGGTTGAGCGACCGCCGCCAGGACGACCTCCAGTGCCGGTGCCGGAGCGGAAACCTCCGCCGGCACTCGTACCCGTACCTGTTGAACGACCACCTCCAGGACGCGGCCCGCGGCCATTGCCGCGGTTATCCGAATCGGACGGACGCCGCTGGCCCATGCCCTGGTGAGACGCAAACGGGTTGTTGCCCGGACGCGGCCCGCCGGAACGACGGCCCGTCGGCAAGCCGCCGCTCTGACCCGGACGCGGGCGCGGAGCCTGCGGACGCGGATGGGCGGGCATGGCCGAAGGCTTCGGGATGCCGGGGATATGAACAGACTTGGGGGTCGGCTTCGGTGTGGGCTTCGCTTCCGGTTCCGGGATGCGCTTGGGCGCCTTGGCCTCGGGCTGCGGCACGCGCGGCTTGCGCTCCTCGCTCTTGGGCTGGGGCTGCGGGATGCGCGGGCCCGGCTTCGGCCCGGGAACGACGGCAGGCTTGGCCTTTGCGCCCGGCTTTGGTGCGGGCTTGGCGCTGGTTTTCGGCGCGGCCTTGGCCGGTTTGGCCGGGGCCTGGGCCTCTGTGCTCGCTGCGGGTTCAGCCTGGGCGGGCTTGGCCGCCGGCTTGGCCTTGGGGGGACGGGGTGCGTCGACGGGTGATTCGGCGGCCTTCATAGCCGCCACCTTCTCGCGCACTTTCCGCACGACGGGACTCTCCACGGACGAGGACGAAGACTTCACGTATTCGCCCAGGCCCGAGATGATCTCGAGAATTTCTTTGCTCTCAAGCCCTAGCTCTTTCGCCAGGGACGAGACACGCATTTTGGCTGGTGCTGCCACTACTCTCCTTCAGGTTCCGCGCCTGAAGGCCCAGAACCGATTAAACGCTAGTGCTCATTACGGTACTCATCGAGTGCTCATGAGCAATCGCCCACTTTCGTATCTGGAATGCCCACCGGGCGGCAGGCCAAGGGCGATTCTATCTCGAATCGCCAATGAACCTCAAAACAACCGAGTATTAGCGCCTGCGCCGGCGGGCCGCGAGGAGCAGCGCGCAGCCCGAGCCCATGATCCCCACCAGCCACGGCGTGGCCAGCCCGATGTCGGCACCCGTAATCGGCAGATCTCCGGACGGATCCTTTTCCGGAGTGTCCTTCTTTTCCGGGTCGGCGATGATGCTCGCCTTCTTCCACATTCCCGTCCACACGATGTCTTGGCTAATAGTGCACGTATCGCCGTCGCTTGGGCATTCGATCGAGGGCGTCCATTCCAGGAAGTCGTAGCCCTTCACGGCCCCGGGAGCGGTGGGCACCGTGATCGAGGTCGGGCAGGTATCGGTCGTGTAGCCCTTAGGAAGTTCTACTCCGTCGGGAACATCGCCCGCCCATTCGAACGAGACCACACAAACGCTCGGATCGGCCACCTTTATCGGGATCGCCTTCCATTTGGCCTTGATGGTGACGGACGCGACGCTCGTCGCACCGGCCAGCTCGGAGTAGGCCGAGCTCGTCTCGACGGCCTTGCCAGTATCTGGGTCGGACACGGCCCAACCGTCGAATTCATAGCTGTATGAATCGTCCGCTGCTTTCACCGGTGTGCCCGCGGGCAGTAGCCCGCTTTGCTCCCAGAGCACGTCGCTGAGCGGCGGCACCGCCTGCGAGGCGTTCAGTTCTCCCCCGCCCAGGTCGTAGTACACCGAGAACTTCAGCTGGGTGAATACTCCGCAGAACAGGACGTCCTCATCAGGCATCACGAATACGTCACCGCTAGCCAGCTGGCCCTTGCTTGCCCGGTACCAGCCGGAGAATTCCCAACCGCCGGGCACAACCGGATACGCGGCGACGGTGACCTGCTGACCGTACCCATAGCTGAGGCTCGGCGGTATGACGGCGCCCTGAGGCTTGGGGTCGGAGGCCGGGCAGGAGACGCCGCCCGAGGCGTACGTCACCTTGTGCTTGTTAGCGGTGTAGTACAGGCGCAGGGTCAGCGCGGGCTGGGTATTGACGGGCAGGACTGTGCCAGTAACTACCTCGGTGCCCGTCGGGCTCGTATACCCCTGCGCGTAGCTGTACCCGGTCAGGTTCGAGCGCACCAGTCGGCGGGCCTCCGCCGCCGTTACCTCATGTCCGGTAGTCGAGGCGACGGTGTCCACCGCCAGCTTCGAACAATCCGCGGCCAGCGTGTCCGGGTCAACCAGGCAGTGCTCAACCTTGTACTGGGACGCGTTGGCTTGCCATTGGGCGGTCAGCTTCACCGAGCCGTATTGCGAATCGTCCGTGGCCGCATTGCCGTCGTTTGCCAGCGCCGAGTACGCGGTGGACGTGCCGCCCGCGTACGTGCCGCCCGCCGCTTCAGCGATGCCACCGCGCTCGGTGAGCTTCCAACCTGTGAAGCTATAGCCCTCGCGCGTAGGCGCCGAGTAAAGGGTGTAGCTCTCATCCCAGGCGACGGTATCGGTACCGGTCTTGCCGCTCGGCCAGGTGCTTTCTCCCCACTTGCCCCCGGCGGCGTCGTACACCACCTGGTACGGGTCGGCATCCCAGTGAGCGGTCAACGTCACATTGGAGTACAGCGTGCCTGAACAGGTGCCGTCGGTGGCGTCAGACGTCCAGGTTCCGTCGCAGCCGAGATCCGCGTAGGTCTTGCCGGTGCCAACCGGGTTCACGGGATCTGGGGTGCCCGAACTCGCATCCTGATCGCTGTCGACGGGGGTACCGACGCGCAGGGTCAGATCCCAGTGCTTGAACGTGTATCCGGTGCGAACCGGGGTTGGGTACGCCGACAGTGCCGAGGAAGCGAGCGTGTACGTCTGGGCGGAGGAGTACTGCCGCCCCTCGCCCGTGCCCGTCCACCCGGAGTTGTAGTTGAAGAATACGACGTAGCCGTGCACCCATTGGGCTTCTAACACGATGCAACCGATCGAGTCATCCGACACCCCGGATGTGTTCAGGGCCAGATCCGAGAACTTGTTCGCCGCGACGACCGGCGTGCCGGATGTGACCGCGGTGGCGGTATCGCACGTCGCGCCCTTCCCCACCAGGTTCCAGCCAGCGAATCGGAAGTATTCGCCGTTCGTCTCACCGTCGTACAGGATGTAGGTGTCAGTGCCATCCGTCGGCGGCACCAGGCTCGCTTGGCCCCAAGAGACGGTCTTATCAGGGATCGAAGTCGCGTTGTTCGTAAGTTTCGGATCGAGCGTGTAGGTGATGTCTCCCACGGTCTCGGTGTAGCCCAAGGCGCGCTGGGGCACATACTGAACCGTGTATTCCTTGGCCTTGCACTTGGCGGTGTACTTGACGTTCTCGGTGACGGTGGCAGAAAGCGCCGGAGACCAGGTGTAGTCGGTCGAATAACCAGGCAGCGGTGAAACCGTACCTGCGAACGCCGGGGTGGCGTCGCCGTAGTGCAAGACGGCGTTGGTGCCCGGATAGTGCTCGGGTGTGAGCGAGCACCCCTCCCCCGCCACATAGTCGACGGTGTAGTTGATCTGGCGGAACTGCGCATAGTACGTGGCCGAGGAGGTAACGGTTGTTGGGAACGGCAGCGTCTGGCCAGAGCCGGTCACCCACTGGTCGAACTTCCAGCCGGTGTCGCCGGCGGTGATCGGCTCCCAGTCCGGATTCCAGGAGGTGCCGTACGCCACGCCCGAGACTGTGACCTTGCCGCCCACTTCCGGATTGGCCGTCAAGTTCGGGGTAACGCTCTGGGTCGACGCACTGGTCGCGGTAACCGTGCCGTTGAAGTCGTTTGCATACTTCTCGGAAGCGGTCTGGTACACCTCGAAGGTCAAGGTGAATTCCTTCGCGTCCCACACGGCGTAGAAATCCCAGTCCGTATCTTCCGTGTCCCACTGGTAGCCGAAATCGAGGTATTTGCACTCGCTTCGGCCGGAAACCGTACCGCCCGAAACAGTGGCTGCCTTTGCGCAGGCTTCGGTCTCAGCCCAGGCGACCACCTCCTTCGCCGGGTGCAAGTAGAAGCTCGCTCCGGGAAGCGTCATTTCCGAGTAGGCAGCCGTGTACCAGACGACCTCGCCGGTGTTGGCGCCGGTAAGGCCGTCGGTCAGTGGATGGAAGGTGATCGATACCGAGCTCGAAAGCTTGCCGTACACGGCCCGCAGCGTGGTGTCGCCCGTCATGGTGTGGAAGTTGAAGGGGTACGACAGCACGCCCGTCGCCTCGCGGCCTTCGACCTGTTCAACCGA
>JAISTE010000139.1 GCA_031272825.1 Propionibacteriaceae bacterium
TGCTGCTCACCAACGCCGAGCTAGAGGACGTCGAGGTCGTCATCGCCCCAGACCACATGGTTTTCCACCACACCAACCCGCTGAAGGGCCTGGTCGACGGCGGAACTTTCATCATGCAATCGGCTGAGGAACCGCTGGCGGTGTGGGAATCGCTGCCCGGCTATGCGCGCGATTACATCGTGCGGCACCAGATTAAGTTCCTTGTGATCGACGCCTTCGCTGTGGCCAAGAAGCACGCCCCGACGCCCGAGCTTCAGACCCGCATGATGGGCATCGCCTTCATCGGCGCGATCCTGGGCCACGTCGACAAGGTCTCGGCGCAGGCCTCGGGCGACGTCATGGCGCTGGTCGAACACGAGATCGAGAAGAAATTTGGACGCAAGGGCCGCAAGGTCGTCGACTCGAACATGGCCGTCATCCGCGACGGGGAAGCCGCGGTCGTCACGGTGGACTACGCGTCCTATCCGGACAAAGCGGCTGCGGTCTCTGCGCGCTCTATGAAAGCCTCTTCGACTACCTGTCCGATGGCGTCGGAACCGCGGGTTTCCGGCCTATTCGACCCGGCCTACTACGAGGACATCGCCGCCCGGCCCTTCCGCGAGGGCGCGATCTCGAACTCGCCGGTATTCCCGGGTGCCGGTTTGTTCATGCCCGTTGGCACCGGCGTAGCCAAGGACAAGGGAATCTTCCGACGCACGGTTCCGATCTTCGACGCCGACAAGTGCACCGCGTGCATGGAATGCGCGCTGGTATGCCCGGACGCGGCCATTCCGAATACGGTGCACGAGCTGGAGGATTTGCTGGATTTGGCGACGAGATCCTGCGACTTCGCGCAGGATGACGGTGTTGGGGTTGTGCAGGATAAGGGGATAGCTGAAGACGCCACACCCGATCGTCATCTTGCAACCGACTTTTCCCCCACTCGTCATCTAGCGCGAAGCGAAGCGGAGTCGCTAGATCTCCACCGCTGGGCCGAGGCCATGCGCGCCGAGCTCCTTGCGGGCAAGAGCCCCGCCGAGGCTTGCCAGGCAGGCGACGTACCCGACGACTGGAAGACGCTAGCCAAGGCATTCTTCACGCACTATCCGGTCGCCGTCACCAAGCCGATCTTCGTCGCCCCGGAGAAGGAGAATCCCGGCTCGGGTGCGCTCTACGCGGCCGTCGTCGATCCGTGGAAGTGTACGGGCTGTTTGCAGTGCGTCGAGGTCTGCGGGCCGGGGGCGCTTACCGCTACCGACCAAGACGAGCAGGTTCTCGACGATCTGGCTGCCCGCTTTGCCTGGCACTCCGAGCTGCCTGACACCCCCAAGCGCTTCACCGAGATGGCGATCCGCGAGGGCGGCGACCGCAAGCGGGTGCTGCTGAACCGCGACTATTACTACGCCATGACCGGCGGCCACGGCGCCTGCCGGGGCTGCGGCGAAGTCACGGCCACGCGGCTGCTGCTCGCTCTCTCCCACGCGCTGGGAGACGAGAAGCGCTCCGCACACATCAAAGAACTGGAAACCGTCCTGGCCCAGCTCGACGCCTATGCGGGCGCGGGCCTTGCGCACACGGAAACTCAAAACCCAACAACTCAAGGGCAGAGCGAGCGAGGGCTGGCACCGAGTAACCCAGGGCTGGATCCGAGCGTCCCTGGATCAGCGCAAAGCGTCCCCGGGCTGGATCCGGAGCGCGCCCAAACCACCAACTATCCAGAGGAAATCAAGGAAGAGCTCGAACACTGGCTCTATCTGTACGAGGGCGGGCCGACCGGCCGCGGGCCGTCGAGCACGGTGATCGCGAACGCCACCGGATGTTCTTCCGTCTACGCATCCACGATGCCGTTCCAGCCGTTCACCGATCCGTGGGTGAACTCGCTGTTCCAGGACGCGCAGGCGGTTTCCGTCGGGCTGTTCGAGGGCATTGCCTCCGCGCTTACCCAGGAGATAAAGGCCCTGCGCCGGGCAAAAGCGCTTGTAAACGGTGAACCTGCCCCGGACGTCGACACGATCGGTTGGCGGGATTTCACCAAGGAAGAGCTCTCGCTCATGCCCAACGTGCTCAGCATCGGCGGCGACGGTGCCAGCTACGACATCGGCTTCGGCGCGATGAGCAAGGTGCTGGCCTCGGGTACCCCGGTGAAAATGCTGGTGCTGGACACGGGCGCGTACTCCAACACGGGCGGGCAGTCCTCGACGGCTTCTTATACCGGCCAAGACGCCGACCTCGCCCGCTACGGCAAGGCCCACAAGGGAAAGCGCGAGCATCGCAAGGAGCTGGGCCTGATCGCGGCCATGCACCCGAACGTCTACTCCTGCGCGACCTCGACGGCCCTGCACTCGCACTACCTGCAAACCGTGCTCGACATGCTCGGCTACCTCGACGGTGCCGCGCTCATGGTGACGTACACGGCCTGCGGTACCGAGAATGGTGTGCCGGAACAGCTTGCCAACGCCCGCTCGGAGCTGGCCGTCCGCTCGCGCATGGCCCCGGTTTTCACCCACGATCCGCGCCGCGGTGAGAGCCTGGCTGAGCGCTTCTCCCTGGAGGGCAATCCCGACGAGCGCTCCCTATGGACGACGTCCACAATCGAGTATGTCGACGCCTCCGGTTCGCTGCAGCTGCTGACCACGCCCCTGACCCCGGCCGAGTTCGCCCTGGGCGAGGGCCGGTTTGCCAAACAGTTCAAGAAGATCACCGACGAAGGCGCCGATCTGGTTCCGATCGCCGAGTACGTCGAACTCGAAAACCGGGCCGGAAAGACGCCGTTCGTCTACGCGACGGACGGCAAGCGGCACCTGATCAAGGTCGCCTGCTCGGATGCCATCGTCGCCCTGGTTGAGGATCGAGCCCACTACTGGCGCACCTTGCAGTACCTGGCCGGGTTCCCGATTCAGGAGTTGGATGCCGAGTTCCAGGCGCAGGTCGAGCAGCTCAAGGCCCGCTACGACGAAGGCCTGCGCGGCCGCGAAGGAGCCTTGGACGACATCGCCGCGGCCATGGTCGAGCTGGTGAACGCGAAAGCGCCGAAGCCCGGGCCCGCGCCCGTCGACATCGACGAGGTGGCCGGGGCGCTGGTCGAGCTCACCACTTCCAAGACCGAGCTCTCCGGGTTCGCCTACGGAGGCCGGGCCGCCGAGCCTGCCAGCACCGGCGAGGAGCAGGCGAGTGAAAAGCAAGCACCGCCCATCTGGCTGGATCCGGCGGACGAGGCCAAGTGCGTCGACTGCGCCACCTGCTACCAGGATCTGCCGATGTTCTTCGAGAAAACCACGATCATCGCTAGAGGAGCGGCCCAGAGCGTCGCACACTTCAAGGGTTACGACGGGACGGCCATCACCCCCGCGCTGAAGGCGAAGATCAACAAGGTGAAGGCCAACTGCGACGCAGGGATCATCCAGTGAACAGCCCCGTCATCCTGCGCGCAGTCGCAGGATCTAACGCAAGATGTTGCACCGACTTCAGAGAGATTCTGCGACTGCGCGCAGAATGACGATTGAGGAGAGAAATGAGCATTGACGTCGAACCGGGCGCGGCCCTGAAACTGCTGCAGCGCCGACTGGAGAGCGATCCGAGCTACTTCCGCGAGCTGTTCATCTCCGACGGGATGGCCGCGATCGCCGAAGAATTCCGCGGAACCGAGCTAAGTAAAGAGTTCGTACTGAAGCTGTGGGAAATCTTGCTCAAGGGCGGCGACGCGGCCACCGTGCTGCAGCGCTTCTTGTGGAACCTGCCGCTGAAGCGCAAGAAGCTGTTCTTGGAGGGCGTCGACAAGTACCTGTCGGTGAAATACCCGATGTTCAAAGGCGTCTCCCAGATGTGGCCGACGAACAACGGCATCTATCCCTACATCCGCCCAGCTGACGAGCGCGCCCAAGACTTCGGCCTTGTCAACAAGGGATACCTGGGTTACATGGATCTGGGCTACACGCTGCGCGAGGTCGAGCTGTTCGTCTGGCTGGAGGCCCTGCGGGATCGGCAGTGCGCCAAGAAGCCCTGCCAGCTCGGCGAGCTCAACCGCAAGACGGGCCTGCGTCACGGCGGCTGCCCGGTGCAGGTCGAGATCGGGGCCATGTTCGAGAAGATCGGCGAGGGTAAGTTCGACGAAGCGCTGGAGTTGCTGGAGGGCTGCAATCCGCTGCCCGACGTCACGGGTCGGGTCTGCCCGCAAGAGCTCCAGTGCCAGGGCAGCTGCATCCACAAGCATCCGATGAGCATCGGCCAGGTGGAATGGTTCTTGCCCGAGTGGGACAAGCTGGCCCACCCTGGGGCCGCCTCGAAGCGCTTCGGGGGTACCGAAGATCCGTGGCAGCTCGCCGCGAAGCCGCCGGTTGCGGTCGTAGGTTCGGGGCCGTCGGGCCTGATCACCGCGTTCTTGCTGGCCCGCCAGGGCTTCCCGGTCACCGTCTTCGAGGCTTTCCACGAGCTCGGCGGGGTACTGCGCTACGGCATTCCCGAGTTCCGCCTGCCCAACACCCTGATCGACGACGTGGTGGAGAAAATCCGCCTGCTCGGCGGGCGGTTCGTCACCAATTTTGTGGTTGGCAAGACGGGTACCATCGCCGACTTGGAGGCCGCCGGCTTCGCGCGTATCTTCATCGGCTCGGGTGCGGGGCTGCCCAAGTTCTTGAACGTGCCCGGCGAACACCTGCTGGGCGTGATGAGCGCCAACGAGTTCTTGACCCGCGTCAACCTCATGCACGCGAACCTGGATTCCTTCGAAACGCCCCTGCCGTACGTGAACGGCAAGCGTGTTCTGGTGATCGGCGGTGGCAACACCGCCATGGACGCCGCCCGCACGGCCAAGCGGCTCGGCGGGGAGGTGACCATCGTCTACCGCAGGACGCAGGACGAGATGCCCGCGCGCGTCGAGGAGCTGCACCACGCGCTGGAAGAAGGAGTGGCGCTGCAGACCCTGCGTTCGCCGTCGGCTTTCGAAGGGAACGCCGACGGTTGGGTCGAGGCCGCAACCGTCGACGTCATGGAGCTGGGCGAACCCGACGATTCGGGCCGACGCCGCCCCGTCGCCACCGGAGAGCGCGAGCGGGTGGCAGCCGATCTGGTCATTATGGCCCTGGGGAACTCCTCCAACCCGATCATCAAGGATTCCGAGCCGCGGCTATCTGTTTCCAAGTACGGGACGATCGAACTGGCGGACGGACAGCAATCGGGCTTGTCGGGGGTGTATTCAGGCGGAGATGCCACGCGCGGCGGCTCGACAGCCATCAACGCCGCGGGAGATGGGCGGACGGCCGCGCGGCAGATCGCCGCATCGCTGGGGGAGAACCCGGAGATGGGGGAGAGCCCGGTGCCGGAGGAGACAGCCGAAGCCCAGGACGCTCTCGATCCCGCCGACATCCTCTCCCGGGTGGCCACTGCACTGGCCTACACCGAGAAGGCTGCGGCCCGGGCCGTCATCACGGCCAAGCGCACGCTTTCTGGCGCGAACATAGAGGAGCTGTGGGTGAACGCTCCGGCCATCGCGGCTTCGGCCAGGGCCGGGCAGTTCGTGCGCGTGCTGCCGTATCGCGGCGGCGAGCTCATCCCGCTGACGCTGGCCGATTGGGACGCCGAGACCGGGCAGATTTGCCTGGCCGTACAGGGGGTCGGCACATCGTCGCTGAAGATCAACTCAATGAAGGTTGGCGACGAGCTTGCGGGCGTTGCAGGGCCGCTGGGGCGTCCGTCGGAAATCGAGAAGATCGGTGATGACGAGACGGTGGTGTTCACCGCCGGCGGGCTCGGCCTGCCGCCGGTCTACCCGATCATGAGAGAGCATCTGCGGCTGGGTAATCACGTGACTTTGATTACGGGATTTAGGTCTGAGAACCTCATGTTCTGGGTAGGTAAGGGGGAGCGCGTCGCCGCTCTCCAGGACGAGTTTGGGGATCAGCTGGACGTCATAGTGACGACGGACGACGGCTCTTACGGTGTCCACGGCTTCGTGACCACGGCCCTGGAGCCCATGCTGAAAGAGCCGAGCGGGCGGAAGGTAGCCAAGGTCGTCACGATTGGGCCGCCGATGATGATGAAGGCGGTTTCCGACCTGACCAAGGGCTATGGCGTTCCGTGCGAGGCGTCGGTGAACTCGATCATGGTCGACGCCACGGGCATGTGCGGCGCCTGCATGGTTCCGATAGTCGAAGACGGCAAGCTGATCCGCAAGCACGCCTGCATCGACGGCCCGGAGTTCGATTCCCACCAGATCGACTGGGATAAGTTCCTCCCGCGCTTCAAGCAATTCAAGGCACAAGAGGCGCAGAGCCGAGCGCGGGCTGGATTGTAAACCATCGTCATTCTGCGCGCAGTCGCAGAATCTCTGTTCAGGGAGTGATTTGCAGTGGAGATCCTGAGACTACGCGCAGGATGACGAAGTACTTGCACTTTTAAAGCGACAGCCGCGTCTTCACCACTTCGGCGAGCCTGTCGGCGATCTCGCGGGCCTGCTCGATGCTCACAGCCTCGACCATCACGCGCACGAGCGGTTCGGTGCCCGACGGGCGCAGCAGCACGCGCCCGGAATCCCCGAGCTCTTGCTCGGCGGCCGTCACGGCAGCCGAAACCACCGGATCGATGCCGGCGCGGGTCTTGTTCACGTTCGAGACGTTGACGAGCACCTGCGGGAAGCGCTTCATCACCTTGGCCAGCTCGTTGAGCGTCTTGCCGGATTTGCAGACCTCGGCGGCCAGGTGCAGGCCGGTGAGCACGCCGTCGCCGGTCGTCGCATACTCGCTCATGATCACGTGGCCGGATTGCTCGCCGCCCAGGTTGAAGCCGTTGGCGTTCATGTCTTCGAGCACGTAGCGGTCGCCTACCTTGGTTACGTCCACGTGGATACCGGCGGCCTTCATGGCCTTGAGGAAGCCCAGATTGCTCATCACGGTAGCCACGACGGTGTCGGAGTGAAGGGCGTCCTCGCGCTTCAGAGCCAGGGCCAGGATGGCCATGATCTGATCGCCGTCGACGAGCTCCCCCAAATGATCGACGGCCAGGCACCGATCCGCGTCGCCATCCAGCGCGATGCCCATATCGGCGTGTGCCTCGACGACCTTGGCCATCAAAGCCTCGGGGTGGGTGGAGCCCGCGTGCTCGTTGATGTTGTAGCCGTCGGGCTCGGCGTGGATGGCGATCACCTCGGCACCGGTGCGCCTGAACGCCTCGACGGCCGTGCGGTGGGCGGCCCCGTTGGCCGCGTCGATGACGATCTTGAGCCCGGCCAGCGGGGGAGTGCCGGTGAAGATGGAGGGGCTGCCGTCGTTACTGGGAAGCGCGCCGAGTGACTCGACCAGGTGGTTGATGTAGACCTCGATGCCCTCGCCCTCGAAGGAAACGCGCCCGACGCCTGCGCCGGTGGGCCGCTGCCAGGGCTGATCTAAGACGGCCTCGATCTCGTCTTCGATGAAATCGTCGAGCTTCACGCCGCCGCGGGCAAAGAACTTGATCCCGTTATCGGGCATCGGATTGTGTGAGGCCGAGAGCATGACGCCCAGATCAGCGTCGAACGCACCGGTGAGGAAAGCGGTACCGGGGGTGGGGATGACGCCCAGCCGGATGACGTCGACCCCAGCAGAGGCCAACCCGGCCACGACGGCCGCCTGCAAGAACTCCCCGGAGGCCCGGGTATCGCGCCCGACAACGGCCTTGAGTTTGCCGTCGGAGGCCTGCCCCAACACCCGTGCGGCAGCGGTAGTGAGGGAAAGTGTGAGTTCGGGGGTGAGATCGGCATTAGCGACGCCGCGCACGCCATCGGTTCCAAAGAGTTTGGGCATGTGGTGATTCTATTACACGAAAATGCGGCTCCCAGGGGAGCCTGGGAGCCGCATCGTTAGAGAGGGGAAAAACTACTTGACCGTGATCTTGATGGACTTGGTCGCGTTCTTCACAGCGGTGGAGGTGGAGACGAACTTCACCTTCACGTGCTGGGTGCCCTTGTTGGCGTGCTTCACCTTGATGGTGGCCTTGCCGTTCTTGAGCTTCGCAATGGACAGGATCTTGCTGTTGGAGCTCTTGACGAGGGACACGTAGCCCGCCGCAGCCTTGGAGGAAGCCTTGACCGTGATCTTGTAGGTCGTGGTCTTGTTCTTCTTGATGGAAGCGGCCTTCTTGACCGTGATCTTGGCGGTAGCAGCCTTCGGGGCAGCCGTCTTAGCCTTCTCGACACCGTCGTAGATGATGGTCATCTGGCCCTCGACAACCGCAGCCTGGTTGGCCTTGGTAGCGAGAACGTTCAGGCCACGCACGCGGATGGTCGCATCGGCGCACAGGGTGCGGTCGAGGTCGGCCTTGGCCACGGAGTAGGAGGTCTCGTCACCGACGACAACGCCAGCCTCAGTGTGGTGAGACAGGCCCTGCGGGAGACGGTTCCAAGCGACGGTGTAGGTGTAGCCGTCAGGAAGGATCGGCTCGGTGCCCTTGTTGTCGCGAACGAAAGCAACGCCGAGGGTCTCGCCGACCTTAGGCGTGCCGGTCACAACGAGCTTGACGTCCTTGGCCTTGTCCCAGTACTGCACGAGCGTGCCAGTACCGAGGTCAGAGGTCTGCGTGAGCTTCTGCGGGTTGCCCTTCTCGTCAACACCTATGTTGTAGGTGTATTCGCAACGGGTGGTCAGCGTCTTGCCGAAATCGTTGATGCCGGGCGTGTAGGACTGAGCAGGAACCTGCTTCTTAACCTTGATGACAACCTTGTTGCCGTCCTTGTCGTACAACTGCTCGCCCTGGGCGTTCTTGGCGTCCTGGTCTTCGGTCACGGTGATGGTCTGCAGAGCGCCATCCACGTAGATGTTGTTGGTGACAGAAGCGGCACCGAAGTCGTTGGCAACGCCGCACTGCGGCGCATAGAGGTCACCCGTGGTGATGGAAGCGTCACCGCTCCAGCTCGGGTAGACAACCGCAGCCTGCGCCGGGGCGGTGAGCCCTGCGAAGCTGAGGCCGAAAGTAACGAGGCCGATAGTGGCGCCCGCCATCTTCTTTTGCAGCATATATTGCTCCTTGTTCTGTTGTGCACTTGCGTGCATGGATATCCAACCCAGAGAAAGGTTGCGTGAGTCACGCTAATCAAAAAACCAGCAAAAACAAAGCCCTCGTAGAGCCAGAGAGAAACGACGGCAAATAACCGTCTAAAAAAGATACAAAACTCTCAGAAAGTGTAAGAAAACGGAGGCTGAGGGTATAAAACTGGAGACTACGAACCCGTAACCGGGCTCTGACTTGGGTCAGCATCGCCAAAAACGACTAGCACTATTGGGCTACGACTTGGCGAGGAGGGATATCGATGAAATGATACAGCCAGTCTACAAAACGCAACATGTCATGAACGTCGAAGGGGTTATGTTAGTATCCAGTGTGCCCATTCAAAGTGCTGAAGGTGGTGCCATACCCATTGTCGTGGCCGAGTCAGATCCGCTGGCGTTATCCTCCCTGCTCGGCTTCTTGGAAAAAGATGCTGATTTGGAAATCATCGGGGAGGCCTGCGACGCCGAGAGCGCACGCTCGCTCATAGAATCGCGCCTGCCGTCCGTATTCGTCGCCGAACTCGGGCTGCCCGGTGTAGAGAACTCTCAACTCGTAAACTCCGTCGCGCGAATGCGCAAACGCCCCAAGGTGGTACTGCTGGCCAAATCCATGCCCCAACGCCGCCGTCTGCCCGAAACCCTCAAGCTCGCCCCCGACGGGCTGCTGCTGAAGAAAGAGGCCAAGGATCTGCTCATCCCGGCCATCAAGTCTGCCTTCCAGGGCGGTGTGCTGTTCTCGCCGTCGATCATGGCCAAGCTGCTTCCCGAGCTTTCCGAATCCAACGAGATCCCGGTCGAACTCACCCACGGCGAGCGCGAGCTGCTGCGGCTGCTCGGCCTTGGCCTGGATGACGACACCATCGCCTCGCGCATGGGTCTTTCGCAAAACACCATCCACACGTACGTCAGCCGTCTGGGCAACGTGATCGGGGAGCACCGGCGCTCGCGCATGATCGTCAAGGCTCACCAGTGGGGCCTGGTCAATCGCTTCGATTGCGCGATGGAGGAGAGGAAGGCCCGCGCGCTGCGATGATGTGGGCGGTCTGGATGGGGCGCCCCGGCTCAAGTCCGGGGACGGCTGAGTTAGATTCGCGGATGTCGATGTTGGATTCCATAACGGGCCCATGGTCGACACGACAGGTACCGGGCTCATAAGCGAATCCCGTTAGGATGTCCCTATGTCTGAGAACTGGATGGGTGACAAGCTGAGCGTCGCGCCCGAAACGAGCACCGATTACAAGACCCTCAACCAGAACGTCCAGATCAGGGAACCCAAACGGCGCACCCTCTCCGTCGACGAACTGGCGCAGAAGGTGCTGGAGGGCTCGCGTCCGCACATCGCGCAGGCCATCACGCTCGTCGAATCCTCGCTTCCCGCCCACCGGCGCATCTCCAGAAAGCTGCTGCGCATCCTCAGGCCGCACTCGGGCAAGGCTATCCGGGTGGGCATCACCGGCGTCCCCGGGGCGGGCAAATCCACGTTTATCGACGCCATGGGCCAAAAACTCGTCGAACAGGGAAAGAAGATCGCCGTGCTGGCCATCGACCCGACCTCGACGAAGACCGGCGGATCCATCCTCGGCGACCGCACCCGCATGGGAAAGCTCGCCCAGTCTGACAATGTCTTCATCCGCCCTTCGCCGACCTCCGGCCAGCTCGGCGGCGTCGCCAGGGCCACGCGCGAGACGATGATCGTCATGGAGGCCGCCGGGTACGACGTCACCATGATTGAGACCGTGGGCGTCGGCCAATCAGAGGTGGCCGTAGCGGGCATGGTGGATACCTTTCTGCTGATTCTCCTTGCCGGTGCCGGCGACCAGCTGCAGGGCATCAAGCGCGGCATCTTGGAAATGGCCGATATCGTCACCATTAACAAGGCCGACGGCGACAACGAGGGAGAGGCCAGGGTCGCCGCCCGCGACCTCAAGATCGCGCTAAAGCTCATCACCTCCGATCCCAACGCCCGCCGCGCCCCGGTACTCACTTCTTCCTCGGTGACCGGCAAGGGCCTGGACGAGATTTGGCAGGCCGTGCTGGATCACCGCAAGTACCTGGAAGAGACCGGCCAGCTGGAGAAACACCGGGCCGATCAGCAGCTGCAGTGGCTCTGGGCGCTGGTAAAAGATGAACTGGAGGACGCCCTGCGCGAATCCGACGGAGTCAAGGCCATCCGCAAACAGATGGAGGACGACGTCGTGAGCGGCGAAACCTCCGCGCTAGAAGCCTCGGCGGAAATCCTGCAAGCCTACGTGAAAGACCTGCCCGCGATTATTAATAAGGACGAGGCTTAGGCCTCGGCCTTCCCCTCGTCATCCTGCGGTCTACGACTACGCGCAGCATGACGAGAAGTGCGTGTATACAGACGAGGCTTAGCGCTTCGTGAAAACCGGCATGAGACCGTCGAACTCGACTTTCCATCCCAATCCGTGCAGGGCGATGTAGG
>JAISTE010000081.1 GCA_031272825.1 Propionibacteriaceae bacterium
ATCGAGTCCGTCCCGGTCTACCTGTACGCGCCCGACGGCACCTACTTGATGAAAGGCGGCGTCTACAAGGCCGGAGACGAGGCCGAAGCCACCCTGATCGGCACCATGAGCGGCCAGCCAGGCCTATACAAGTACTACAACGGCGAACACCGCGACAATTACCGCGATGTGACCGCCGGCCGGGTGCTGGAAGGCGAAAGCGCCTACATGGCGGGCTCGGAGAAGGACGTCGTCTTCACCTATGGGGCCAGTGGCGAGTACAAGCGCAATGTCGACCAGTTCACGCTCACCGACACGCTGCCCACCTACACCGACGCCGCCGGCGTGCTGCGCTACGCCGAGTTCATCGCCGCGAACAACCCCGGTTGGACGGTGATCGAGTGGGACGCCGACGGCGACGCCGCCACCAGCGACACGGTTACAGCCGATCCAGGCGGTGCTGGAGTTCCTTCCAAGCTGTCCTACACCGGCAGCCCCGGAGTGGTGCACCTGTTGTCTGCCACCATGCTGCCGAAGCTGAAGCTGCGCTTCCCGCTAGCTCGGGTGCCGCAGTCCGTCACCAACTCCGCCTGCCTGGCCGCGACGGTCAACAACCGCGAAGACCAGAGCGCCGCCCCATACACGGCGCAGGTCGACCCGGAGGAATTCAACGCCTGCGATCCGGTGAGCCTCACGCTCACCGGCACCTCCACCCGGGGCATGTACGCCAAGTCCAGCGCCGGGCCGCATCAAATCAACGGCTACTACTTCTTCTACGACGATCCGGTCGAGAAGGCGGCCATCTTCGCCTGGGGCCTGGGGCTGTCCAACACCTTGGAGGAGCCGCTCAGCGACATCGTCTACACCGACCGGGACCTGGATTCGCGCATGTACTTCTACGGGGTGCGCAACCCGCTGGCCGTCCCGGCCACGGGCCGAACCCAGACCTACGACGCGCAGGTGATCGCCTACGACTCGGGCGGGAACGTCCTGCTCGACGAGACTGTGACGGAATACCAGTACCTGTTCCCCTCTGACCTCGGCGGCGGCAAGACCCCGCGCGACATCGACCACATCGAGGTGCAGATCCTCGGCTACACCTTGCCCGCCGGGGCCAGCAACGGCATCTCGGTGCTGACCAAGCTGCGCGACACCGCTATCAGCTACGAATCCGAGTCGGAAGGCGCGGGCGTCACCTTCAGGAACGAGAGCGACTGCGCCTTCAGCTACACCGACGCCAACGGCACCCGCCAATACCAGGTCTCCGGCGGCAACGAGACGCACATCAAAGACCCGGACAACCAGCTCGGCGTCGGCAAATCCAGCCAGATCGTCGGCAACAAGCCGATTCTGTCCGGCGGCGAGCAGATCGACTACACGCTCTCCTTGAGCGGCGAGCGCACCCCCGGCGCCTATCCGGAAGACTTCGTCGTGGTCGACCTGCTGCCCAAGGAAGTCGAATTCGTCTCGTTCACCCCCTCTTCGATGCTCGCCGACTCCATCGGCTACAGCTATCAGGTGGTCGGCGACTACCAGGGCACCGGCCAGTCGGCGGTGATCATTCAAGCGGATCGGCTGCGCCTGAGCTCTACCGGCCAGTTCACCGCCGAGCTCGGCACGATCCGGGTGCAATTCGGCTATTTCGTGTACGACAAAGCGCGCGCCGGATTCGAAAACGACGTCTACATGAGCACCGCCACCGACACGGACGCCGAATTCACCTTGCAGGGCACGGTCGCCGACCCGTTCGACACCAAGCTGAACGGCGGCGATCCGATCTCCCACGCCCAGGCCGGCGACGACGCGCTGGTGGCGATGACCTTCGAGCTGTGGAAGCAGGTTAGAACCGTCAACCTGGAGCAGCCCGAGCTGTCCGGCGCGTTCTCCTCCATCGGCACCGGGGCCAAGGCGTCCGAGGCCGGCAAGCCGAAGGTGCTCGAGTACAAGCTCAACATCTACAACAACACCGAGGCCGAACACCAAGACTTCGTCCTGTACGACATCTTCCCGTTCGTGGGCGACAAGATGTACGACAAGACCATAACCGGAGCTGACAAGGCCAGACACTCCGAATTCCGCGACACCTTGTATTGCCTGCCCGATCCAGGGCCGGGCTGGACCGTGTACGTCACCCGCGATGTTTCTGCGGTCAACAGCCGCGACTGGGTTCGTGAGGAATCCCACTGGGAGTTGTACGACACCTCGGCGGGCTGCCCCAACTCGACGCTGGCCGATGTTCGCGGCATCAAGCTGGTCTCCGACTACACCGTCGTGTTGGCCGAGGGCGAAGGATTCGACTACACCTACCAGATGCTCTCCCCGCTCGACCCGGACGGGTCGCTCATCGGCGCCAGGGCCTACAACTCGTTCGGGGAACAGGACAACCTCAACCCCGATCCGCTGGAGTCCAACGCCGTCTACAACCAGGTGCTCCCGCCCACGGGCGCCATCATGATCAAGAAGGTCACCCTGGAAGGCGAGGGCCTGGCCGGGGCCGAGCTAGAGCTAGTCGACCTGGCCACCAACACCCGGGTGGGCGGCATCAAAGTCTCCAGGGCCGACGACCCCGACACGGTCGAAGACGAGACCGGCCTCGTAACCTGGACTAATGTGCCCATCGGCAACTACGCGGTGCGCGAGGTGACCGCGCCCGAGGGCTATGAGCGCACGGTCGCCGAGATCACCGTCCGGCTCGAAGACCTGCTCGCCATGGGCGACGGGTTCGTCTACGACGTCACCGAGGCCGAGCCGCTGGCCAACTCGCCGCTGCCGCCCGACCCGAAGAAAGCCTCCGTCACGGTGCAGAAAGTGGACGCGAGCGGTCAGCCTTTGGCGGGAGCGTCCTTCACCATCGTTGGCACCGACGACGGGAGCATCGACGGCTATCCCGACAACCGCAACGTCAGCTACCGCCGGGTCACCAACAAGAGCGGGGTCGCCTCGTTCGAGGACCTGCCGTTGGGCAACTACCGTGTCACCGAGACCGCGCCCCCCGGCCACCTGATGAACAACTGGGCCGGGGCCTATGTGGAGCTGGACGAGGACGGCGAGAACGTGGTCGTCGGCCCGGTCGTCAACTCGAAGGCCGAATTCACCCTGGTCAAGATCGGCATCTTCGACGCCGGCTATATGGCCCGGCCGAATATCGAGCTCGACTCCTCGATGGGCAAGCGCCTGGCCGGCGTGCCGTTCGCGCTCTACGACGCGGTCGAATACGCCGCCTACCTGGACGCCGAGGCGGTTTCCCCGGGCTCCGGCACGCTCCCGACCCCTGTCGCCACCGGGGTGACGAACTCCCAGGGCGAGCTGTATTTCGGCCAGCTCGATCCGAACCGGCATTACACCCTGGTCGAAGACACCTCGGATCTATCGGTCACCGGGCCGGGCGGGACCGCCCAACCGCTGTTCGTGGGGCGCGGCTCCGGGGATGACAAGAACCGCTACGACGTGTTCATCACCCTCGCCGGCGAGCTCATGCTCGACGGGTTGAAGGTCGGCACCAAGAACCTGGTGGTCGGCAACAACGGCCAGTCGACCGTCTTCAGGGTGGCGATCGCCAAGGTCGATCAGCACGGCGACGCGGTCCCGGGCGTGGTGTTCCGGCTGGCCACCACCACCGCCGGCGCCAACGCCGTGACCTTCACCACCGACGCCTCGGGCCTAGTCGAGATCACCGAGGACGTCCTCAACGCCCTGCCTGCCTCCACGGCCAAGACCAACCTGTTGGCCGCCTACAACGCGAACAGCCCGCTGTACGTGATCGAGTACACCGCACCCAGCGGGTACGCCATCCCTAGCGGCCAGGCCTCCTGGATCGTCTACAAGGATTCCGGCTATCAGTCGCGTACCTTCACCAACTGGAAGCTGGGAATGGATCTGTACAAGTACACGTCGCTGACCGCCACCACAGACGCCACAGTCGCTTACCTAAGCCTCTCTCAGTCGCTCACCGGGGCGGCCCTGGACACCGCGATCGCCCAGAAGCTGGCCGAGCAACCCGGCCTGACCGTCGCAACCGTCGGCGGAGAGAAGGTACTGCGCAGGGGCATCGCCGGAGCGGAGATCCGGGTGGCACAGACCTCTCCGGCGTGCGCCCTCACCGACGCCAACAAGTACAATCCCGCGACCGGTTCGGGCTGCTGGTTCACCGCCGTCTCCGATTCGATGGGAGCGCTCAAGGCCCCCGAGGGCTTCACCTTCGTGGCCGCCAACACGTACACGGCCGTCGAGACCAAGGCCCCAAAGGGGTACAAGCTGGACGAGACCGCGCAGACCTTCAGGCCCAACGATTACCTGGCCCTGGTCGGTTTTGACGGCACCGTCCATCTGACGCTCGCCAACGAGCCCGAGCTAGGGCAGGTGCGCATCACCAAGCTGTCTAAGCAGGGCGGAAAGGTGTTGGAAGGCGTCGTTTTCGAACTGTACGACGCAGATGAGAATCCGGTGGCCCAGCGCACCACCGACCGCAACGGCAACGCCGCCTTCAGCTCGCTCCCCTACGGGACGTACAAGCTCAAAGAGGTGGAGACGCTGGAAGGCTACCGGCTGCTCGACACCACTTGGACGGCCGAGGTCGGGCCAGATAGCAAGAGCGTCTATTTCGTGATCTACAACGACGAGACCCAGAAGCTCTCCAGCCTGCAGGTGACGAAGGAAGACGACGAGGGTAGCCGACTCAAAGGCCTGCGGTTCTACCTGCAGACTCTGGACATGACGGCCTCCGACCCGCTCGATACGTCCGCAATCTGGTCCGACTACACGGTCAACGACGGATGGGGTATCGCCTCCAAGGCCCAGCCCAGGGCGAGCGACCCGAACGGGTACGTCACCTTCGGCCAGCTGCCTGCCGGTTTCTACCGGCTGGTGGAGGCCACCGCTGACCCCAAGTACCGCGCGCCCAAGTGCGAGACCGAGGACGGCCTGAAGCCGCTGGCCGATTGCTGGTTCGCGGTCACCAACGCCGAGAAGACGCTCACGCTCAAGGTGGTCAACCCGATCGTGGACACGCCCACCATCACCGACGAGGTGAAGGACGCGGACGCGAGCGGGCTCACCTTCGCGGACGCGGACTTGCAGAAGTCGTACTCGCTCACCGATCCGGACGAGAAATTCCCGTGGTACGACTACGTGGACATGGGCTGCCGCACCGACAAGTGGTCGAAGGCCGAGCTGGTGGACGATATGGACGACCGGCTCGCCCCGATCAGCGCCTCCGACGTCAGTGTGTTCGACTCCTCGGGCGCGACCCTAACCCAGGGCGTCGACTATAAGGTGAGCATCCAGGACGACCCGGAGAAGGCCGATTACAACAAGGTGGTCGTCACCTTCTTGCCCAAGGGCTCTGGGGCGAACCCGCTCGAATGGCTCGAATGCCAGAAATTCGTGGTCAAGATCGAGACCTCTCTGCGCGCCGAGCTGGTCGACCCTGTGAACTACCCGGAAACCGCGTTCGGGCAGGACTATCAGGAGCTGGTAGATCCCGACGGATCCAACACCAACCACCTCAAGCACCGCCCGGAGCTGAACTACGCCGAGCCGGGCGTCGTCTCCGCTGAAGACACCGGCAACACCAAGGGCATCTGGGTGGAGGCGTACCCGCCCGCCGAGCCCTTCCTGAAAGTCGCCAAATCGGCCGACCCGGTCGACGGCTCACGGATACTGCCCGGCCAGCTGGTCACGTACACACTCGCCTTCGACAACTCCGTAGGTACTGCCCCGGTCGCGGTCGACTTCAGCGACTCCCTGGCCGGGGTACTCGACGACGCCGCGCTGGTCTCGGCCCCCGCGGCCGGGCCGGAGGACGGTAACGATCTTGACGTCTCGGCGCTGGTCAACGGCGTGTTCCGGGTCTCGGGAACCGTACCTGCGGGCAAGACCTGGACGGCCGTCTACCAGGTGCGCGTGCTGGCAGACTCCGAGCGGACGACGGGGGATGGCCGCAATACCTTGGTCAACTGGATGTACGCAACCCCCGACCAAGTCGACCCGACCTGCGATCCGGACGTCGACGAGTGCGAGCTCGAAGACCCGCCCGTTCCGCCCGCCGACCCCGAGGACTGCGTAAAGGCAGCCCTCTGCACCGCGCACTTCGTCCCCGAGCTGGTGGTTCAGAAGGATTCCGATCCGGCGGATGGCTCGCGGGTGTTGCCCGGTGAGAAGCTCGCCTACACGCTCACCTTCGACAACACTGCCGGCGAGGCTGCGGCCGACGTCGACTACCTGGATCTGCTCGCCGACGTGCTGGACGCTGCCGGGGATCCGTCGGCCATCACCGCTGAACCAGGGCTTACGGCGGTGTACCTGCCGGATGCGAAGGCGTTGCGGATCACTGGTTCCGTGCCCGCGGGGGAGATCAGAGAGGTCGTCTTTGAGGTGGCCGTCAAGGCCGACGGGAAGCGCTCGGGGAACAGTCTGGACAACTGGCTGGTTCCCACCCCGGACTGCGGCTCGGGCCCGTGCGCTCCGGTAGAACCGCCCGAGCCGCCGGCCGAATGCCCGATCACGGGCACGGGCTCGGAGCTGTGCACCGTCCACACCGTCCCTGAGCTCGTCGTCGCTAAGAAGGCCGACCCGCCGTCGGGATCCCAGGTTCAGGCCGGTGATGTGATCAGCTACATGCTCACCTTCTCCAACCTGCGCGGCCTGGCAGAGGCTGACGTCGACTGGGTCGACGCGCTCAACCGGGTGCTCGACGACGCCGATTTGGTAGGCCCGCCCGCCGTCCCGGCTGGATGGACGCTGGACTGGGACGATTCGGCCCAGACGCTAAGGATCGTCGGGACGCTGCAGCCCGGGGAGGAACTCTCGGTCAGCTATCAGGTGAGGGTCAAGGAGGACGGGGCCCGGGGCGACGACGTGCTGGACAACTGGCTCGTGCGGACGCTGGCAGAGGCGAAGGACACCCCGGACGAGTGCCCGGTCACCGAGAAGCGCTGCACGACGCACGAGGTTCCGCAAGAGGAGGTCTCCTCCACCGAGGATCCGAGCGAGCCTCCAGCGACGCCAAGTCAGACTCCCTCGGTTTCCGGCCCGGACGACCGGGATGAGCCTGACGGGCGGGAGGAGCCCGAAGATCTCCCGTTCACGGGCGCCGACGTAGCCGGTGCCGTGATGCTGGCTGCCGCGCTGCTAGCGGGCGGCGTGCTGTTGCTCCGTAGAAGACCGCGACGGTAGCAGGCGCCGTCTGCGACCTACATAGCCCACATGTGGTCGAGCGGGCCGCTGCCGTGACCTAGATTGAGCATGGCTCCCAGGGCACCGGTCAGATAGGCCTTTGCCTCCTTGATGCTTTGCTCCAGGGAAAGGCCCTTGGCTAGACCGCAAGCTATCGCCGAGGACAGAGTGCAGCCGGTGCCGTGGGTGTTGGGATTCACTATGCGCTCTCCCGGGAATTCAACGATTCCGTCCGCTGTGCATAGGTAGTCCGTCGCGTCGTTGACTGAGTGCCCGCCCTTAGCTAGCACGGCTATTGAATATTGTTTGGCAAGTGCCGTACCGGCCCTTTGCATATCTTCCGCACTGGCGACGGCACTCCCCCACAGCTCTTCGGCTTCCGGGATATTCGGCGTTATAACACTGGCTAGCGGGAACAATTCTTTCGTGAGCGCTGCCTTCGCATCGTCACCGATGAGCTTGCTTCCGGAGGTGGAGACCATCACCGGATCGACGACGATATTGGCCGCGTCGTATTGGCGCAGTTTCGCCGCGATTACCTCGATGATCTGCGAGTTGCTTACCATTCCGATCTTCACGGCGTCGGGCCGAATGTCGGTGAAGACTGCGTCCAGCTGCTGACCCACGAACTCGGGGGTGCAATCTAAGATTGCGCTCACCCCGAGGGTGTTTTGCGCTGTCAGCGCGGTGACGACGCTCATCGCGTAGAGCTTGTGGGCGGTTATCGTCTTAATGTCGGCCTGCAGCCCGGCCCCGCCCGAGCAATCCGATCCGGCGATGGCTAGCACGGTTCTCACAGCAGCTCCTCCAAGCTCGACACGTACAGATCCGCGTGCTGCTTCACCTGTTCCGGGTTGGAGGCACACGGCTCAAACACTCCGACGGTCTTCAGCCCAGCCGCTCGGGCCGCCGCCAGCGCATATGCGGCATCGTCGAAGGCCAAGGTGAGCGCTTTATCAGTGCCGAGCAGCTCGCACGCGCGGGCGAATATCGCCGGGTCGTCCTTGCTCAATCCGACCTCATCGGCGATAACGATGTGCTCAAAGTATCCGTCCAATCCCAGTCGCGACAGCGCGGCATCGACGTGCGGGCGGGTAGAAAGCGTGGCGACGGACAGTTTCACGCCCTCGCTTCGCAACTTAGCGAGCAACTGCGCAGCCCCGGTTTTGGCCTGGCAATCGCGCTCGTAGACGTGGTCGATAGAGGCGTTGATTTCGGCAACCGTCTGCTCTTTCGTCTGGTCGAGGCGGTATTCGGCGATCATGAACTCGACGGCCCCCTCAAGCGTCATGGAACCGATGGCCTCATCCAGATCGGCCTTGGGCTCCAGCCCCTTCGAGCGGATATAGCTAGAAGCCAGCGAACGCCAGGCGCCCATGGTGTCCAGCAGCGTGCCGTCGAGGTCGAAGATCGCACCCTCAATCCCTAGGTTCTTTGCCAGCTTCAACAGCTCGCGGCATTCCGACTCGATGTCGTCTGCCCCGAAGATGGCTGAAACCAGGGCAACCCCGGCAATGCCGGTGCCGCGCAGCTGACCGATGTTCGCCCGGCTGATCCCGCCGATGGCAACCACCGGAATGTCGACGGCCTGGGTTATCTCCCGCAGCACCTCGGGCGGCGTCGAATCGGCGTCCAGCTTGGTGTCCGTAGGAAATACCGCACCGACACCGAGGTAGTCGGCCCCATCAGCCTGCGCCTTCAGCGCTTGTTCCACCGTGCTGGCCGAAACGCCCAACACCCGCTCGCCGATCAGCTTGCGCACCTGGGCAGCCGGCATATCGCTTTGACCGATGTGTACGCCGTCGGCACCGGAGGCGATGGCCACCTCGACGTTGTCGTTGACGATCAGCGGAACCCCGTAGCTGCGGCACAGCTTCTTGGCCGCGATAGCCTCTTCCAGGAACGAATCGGGTTCTAGTTCCTTTTCGCGCACCTGAACGCAGGTCACCCCGCCCTTCAAGGCGTCCTCGATCTGCTCCAGCAGGGTTTGCCTGCCCGTGAAGCCGCTGTCGGTGACCGCGTAGAGTTCCATCGCCGCCTGGATTTCAGCGGGTTTCATATTTCGCCCCGCTAGCCAATGCGGCCGCATCCAGGTTATAGACGGCGTCGATAAGGTAGTTGCGGTAGCTGGAGTTCCCATCCAGCGCTGACATCCGGCTCTTGGCCAACTCACCGCTCAAGCCCATCGCGGCGACCGCGCTGGCCGTCGCCTCTAGGGTGTTATCGCTGGCGGCGATATAGGCAGCTGTCAAAGCCGATAACATGCAGCCGGTTCCGGTCACCGTGCTCATCATCGCATCGCCGTTGCGGATGATAATGCTGGTGTCGGCGTCGGACACAATGTCGATGGCACCGGTGATGGCTGCCACACAGCCGAACTTCTTGGCGAAATCGCGAGCAAACGCTACTGCTTCAAGCAGGTTCTTCTCGCCGACCTTGTCGATGTCTGCTGCATCTACGCCGCTCGTAGAACCCTCGCCGAAGTAGAGAGTCTTGATCTCGGAGACATTGCCCCTGACAACGTCGGGATGAACCTGGGAAAGGATCGCGAGCGCGGTGTTCGTACGCAGCGTGGAGGCTCCGGCACCCACCGGATCCAGCACCACCTTGTGCCCGAGCTCCTTGGATTTTTGCCCGCATACCGCCATGGTGTCGATAGTGCGCTGGTTCAGCGTGCCGATGTTGATGTTGAGCACATTGCAAATCGAGGTGATCTCGGGGGCGTCGTCGCGGTCGTCGGCCATGATCGGGGAGGCACCGGCGGCGAGCAAGATGTTCGCGCAGTCGTTAACCGTGACGTAGTTGGTGATGTTGTGCACCAGCGGCGTATTTTCCCTTACCGCCGCCAGGTAGGAGCCCATGTCCATGCGTGTTCCAATCGTTGTGTTTCCATGTGGAAGAAAGAGGTATTGGAACTCTACTGCTGCAAAACTTCGGCAAACCCCATGAGCAGTTTGGTGGACACTTCATTCGTCATCCTGCGCGTAGTCGCAGGATCTCACCCCTCTTGTACCCAACCACAAGGAGATCCCGCGACTACGCGCGGGATGACGGGTTGGGAAATCCAGGATGACTGGTTGGGAAATCCAGGATGACGGGTTGGGAAATCCAGGATGACCGGTTGGGGGTGGAACTTCGTCTTCTAGGCCTGCCGGTTGGCCACTCCGTCGGCCAACTGCCCCAGGGCGTCCCTCACTTTGCCCGACGGGAGAACTTGCAGGTGTCCCTTGGCCTTGAGCAGTCGGCGGGAAACCTCGGCCTTGGCCTTGTCCATCGCCGGGTGAGCGCGCAAGAGCTCCAAGGCTCGGGCGACCTCGGCTTCGTCCTCCAAGGGTCGGCGCAGCAGGGACTTGAGTTCATCGTCGGCCGGATTCTGGGATTCGAGAACCAGAAGCGTCGGCAGGGTGAGCACGCCCTCGCGCAGGTCGGTACCCGCGGCCTTGCCGGAGCGGTCGGATTCGATGTCCATGATGTCGTCGGAGAGCTGGAAGACCATTCCGATCTCTTCGCCGAAGGCCGAAAGCGCATCCAGTTGCGTGCCGGGCAGCCCGGCGACCATGCCGCCGAAGCGCGCCGAGGTGGCGATCAGCGAGCCCGTCTTGTCAGCCACCACCTTCAGGTAGTGCTGCAAGGCCGCGCCCGGCTCGGCGGGCATCCGGCCCTCCATGATCTGCCCGGTAACCAGGCGCATGAACGTGCGGGCCTGCAGGTCGATGTAGTCCGCACCCAACGTGCCGACAAAGGTCGAGGCGCGGGCGAACAGGTAGTCGCCGACCAAGATCGCGACCGAGTTGCCGTACTTCAGGTTCGAGGATTCCACTCCCCTGCGGGTCGTCGCCTCGTCCATGACGTCGTCGTGGTAAAGCGAGGCCACGTGGGTGAGCTCTACGACCAGCGCGGCGTCAACGGCCAGCTTCTCGTCTGGTTTGCCCAGCAGCGAGGTGAGGATCACCAGCGCCGGACGGAAACGCTTGCCGCCAGCCGAAATAATGTGCCCGGCGGCCTCCTGGATATAGGGCACATCCGACCGGGTGGCCTCAGCCAGACCCTTTTCGACGCGCTTAAGCTGCCCTTGCACCTGGAGTGCAAGGGCCTTCGGCAGCCCTGGGGGAAGGTTCACCGCAGGAAGACGGAGAAGTTCGAGATCAGCTCAAGCAGCGGCCCGGGAACCAGCCCCAACCCGACCGAAGCGATGGTGCCGACCCCGATGGGAATCCAGGTCGCCGGGGAGGCGGATGCAACCTCCACCGAAGGTGCCGGATCCTTGAAGAACATCGCGATGATGACCTTCAAGTACAGATAGGCGGCCAACAGCGAGAAGCCGATGCCGACGATCGCCAGCCAGGCATATCCGCCCGCCCATGCGGCGGAGAACACCGCCCACTTGCCGATGAATCCGGCGGTCAGCGGGATGCCCGCGAAGGACAACAGCGCGATGGCGAAGAAAACGGCCACGACCGGATTCTTCTTGCCCAGCCCCTGCCATTCGGAGATCTCCCAGGCCTCACCTGCGTTGTTGCGCACCAATGTGACGATCGCGAAGGCCGTGATTGTCGCAAAGCCGTAGGCGATCAGGTAGAACAGCACGGAACCCGCGGTCGAGAACGCCGGGCCTTGGCCCTCGGCGATACCGGCCTGTGCGCCGACGATCGCGGTCAGGATGAAACCGGCGTGCGAGATGGCCGAGTAGGCCAGCAGGCGCTTGATGTTGGTCTGCGTCAGCGCCATTACCGCGCCGACGGCCATGGTCAAGATGGCGACGATGGCAAGCAGTACCTGCCAGTTCCAGCGCAGTCCGCCCAGCGGAACCAGGAAGACGCGGGTCAGGCCGAGCACGGCGGCCATCTTGACCCCGATAGCCATGAAGCCGGTGACGGGCGTCGGTGCGCCGGTGTAGACGTCGGGTACCCAGGATTGGAAGGGCACAGCACCGATCTTGAACAACAGGCCGACGGCCATGAGCCCGACGGCGGCCAGGATCGGCCATGTGGAGGTGGATGCGGCGATGATCTGGGCCATGTCGGTGAACGAGAGCGTGTTCGTCATGCCGTACATGAGGGCGATGCCAAATAGGAAGAACGCAGAGGCGAAGGCACCGAGCAAGAAGTACTTGAGGGCGGCCTCTTGGGAGAGCATCCGGCGGCGGCGGGCCATTGCAGAGAGCAGGTAGAGCGGCAGGGACATCACTTCGAGGGCGATAAACATTGTGATGAGATCGTTGGCGGCGCAAAAGACCATCATGCCCGAGAGCGAGAACAGGCCAAGCGTGAAGACCTCGGTGTGCTCGCGGCCCTGCACCTCGGCGAGGGCCTCGGCGCGCGAACCCGGCACGGTTGCGGCAGCGGCGGCAAAGACCGACGCCCCGTGGCCGACCCGGCGTTCGGCGAACAGCATCAGGGAAAGCGCCCCGAACACCAGCAAGAATGCCCAGGCAATGTAGCTGGGGCCGTCGAGGGCGAGCGCCCCCATTGCGAAGACCCCGGCGTTGCCCATGAACCAGTTGTAGATGAGCATCGTCAGGGAGCAGGCGAAGGTGAGCGCCAGCACGCACAGCTGGCCGAAGTAGCGGTAGGCCTTGGGCGCGATGCCCTCGACCAGCACGCCGAGTACTGCCCCGGCGAGCACGATCAGAAGCGGCGAAAGCTGCAGCCACTCAATCGTCGGTGCGTTCATTGTTTCCATTCAGCTACTCCTTAGTTCCCTGCCACGAACTGCGCCAAGGCGTCAGCTGTCGGTTGGATGACGTTCAGTGCGATATTGGGCGCGAAGCCGAGCACCAAGATGACGGCGACCAGGCCGAAGGCGATGACCTTCTCCTTGGTACCCAGATCCGTGGTGATCGTTGCGGCCACCTCATCGGTGACCGGCCCCGTCATGGTCTTTTGATACATCAGCAAGATGTAGACGGCGGCCAGCA